>NZ_JANQDG010000062.1:0-29294 GCF_029891665.1 Anabaenopsis sp. FSS-46
ACTTCTTGTCTGTTTTAGTGTTTTCTCCAGATAGTCTGCACTTTCGGTAATTTCTATTTTTAGCTGACGTGCCATTTTTGTCTTGTCTCACTTAACCCTCATATCTCTATTATATGCAACTTCAATGTAAATTGATATAAGAAGAAGGAAAAGAAAAACACAAGTGCATTCTTAAATGCCTGGAGTCAGAATGCGATTAGTTGAACGACACATAATCAAAGGAAATAACAAGTGGTTTGGGGTGATTGATCAAATGTCTTTTTTATCAAAAAACCTATTCAACTGTGCTGTTTATTTATGTCGTCGAAAGCCAAACTTGATCAAAAAAACCCCTATCTAGGGGCTGATTGAGTAACTTTGGTGCAGTGATAATTAGTCTTTAAAGTAAATAGAGTAATCCGAACAGAATAATCCAAATTACGTCTACAAAGTGCCAATAGATTTCTGCGGCTTCGATACCAAAATGCTTTTCGTTACTATAGTGACCAGGAACGCGCGATCGCCACAATACCGCAACAATAGCCAAAACGCCAATAGTAACGTGCAGACCATGGAAGCCAGTTAAAACATAAAATGCACTGGCAAACAAATTAGTTGTTAAACCAAATTCCAGATGGGCATATTCATAAACCTGACCCATCAAGAAAACAGCACCCATCACAGCCGTAATTGTCAACCAAATACGCATACCCTTGACATCATTCTTTTTGATGGAGGTATCAGCATTGTGCATGACAAAACTGCTAGCAATTAGATTGATGGTATTGACTCCGGGTAGCAAGAGTTCTAATTCTGGCGTTCCTTCTGGAGGCCATGTTGGTAAGGTAGCACGGAAAGCTAAATAAGCTCCGAACATCCCCAGAAAAATCATTCCTTCAGCAACCAGAAACATCACTAGGCCAAATAGGCGCAGGTCTGGATGTTCTTCATGATCAGTATGGGCTGTTGCAGGATGATGATTCAGTTGAGTTTTCCCTGGGTCAATTGTTTGACTTTGCATGAATCTTTAAAGATGTAAATTAACGGGGAATGGGGAATAGGGAATTATACCCCTACGCCCTACTGTTAAACGCCAGACTCAATGGTGGGATATGGTTCATCAGGTTTGAGGCTCAACACCTGCTGAATATCCACTTCTTTCTTACCTACGCCATAATCATAGGGGCCTGTAGCTAAGACCGGGAGTTTCTCGAAATTCTCAATGGCTGGTGGTGAGGTGGTGGTCCATTCTAAGGTCAGTCCCCGCCAAGGATTATCACCAGCTTTTTGTCCATACCACCAACTCCAAATGGCATTGATGATAAAGGGTAATGTTGAAATCGCCAGAATATAAGAGCCGTAGGTGCAGATTTCATTCAAGGAGGTGAATTTTGGGTCATATTGGGCAATACGGCGGTTCATCCCCATCAGACCCAGTTTGTGCATGGGTAAGAAGGTCATATTCAGACCGACAATGGTTAAAACAGCATGAACTTTACCCCAAAATTCGTTCATCATCCGTCCCGTCATTTTTGGGAACCAGTGATAAATAGCGGCAAAAATTCCTAAGACACTACCACCAAACAGAACGTAGTGCAAATGTGCCACTACAAAATAAGTATCATGAACGTGAATATCAAAGGGGACTGCGGCTAACATTACACCACTCACCCCGCCAATCACGAAGGTTCCTAAAAAGCCCATGGCAAAAATCATGGGACTATTGAGGCTAATTTTGCCACCCCAAATAGTTGCTAACCAACCAAAGATCTTAATCCCAGTGGGTACAGCAATGATCATGGTGGTGATCATAAAAAACATTCGTAACCAACCGGGGACACCACTGGTAAACATATGATGCGCCCAGACGATTAGCCCTAAGAAACTGATAGCCAGAGAAGAATAGGCGATCGCCTTATAGCCAAAAATTGGCTTGCGGGCATGAACCGGCAAAATTTCCGAAATTGCCCCAAAGAAAGGCAAAATCATGATATAAACCGCCGGGTGAGAATAAAACCAGAACATATGCTGGTAAACCACCGGATCCCCCCCGCCAGTGGGGTTAAAAAATGTTGTTCCTGCTAACAAGTCAAAGCCCAGAAGAATCAGCGCCCCGGCTAGTACTGGTGTAGATAGCAACACTAAAGCAGAAGTGGCCAACATTGACCAACAAAACAAAGGCATTTGATGAACGCCCATACTGGGAACACGCATCTTCAGGATGGTAACAATAAAGTTAATGGCTCCCAAAATCGAGGATGTACCCAATAGCAGCACACTCATAATCCAGATAGCCTCACCCACTTGGCCTGTTACCAAGCTCAAAGGAGGGTAGGAAGTCCATCCAGCATCAGGCGCATCACCCAGGGCTAAACTAGCGATCAGCAACACACCCGCAGGGGGAATCATCCAAAAAGCTACAGCATTCAAGCGCGGAAATGCCATATCTCTAGCCCCAATCATCAGGGGAATGAGATAGTTAGCAAATCCTGCACCTGCTGGCACAATCCACAAAAAAATCATGATTGTGGCGTGCAGTGTAAATAAACTGTTATAAATTTCCGGGCTGACAAAATCTACCTCTGGGGTACGTAGTTCTGTCCGCACCAAGTCAGCCATCACGCCGCCAATGCAGTAGAAAACAAAGGATGTAACTAGGTATTGAATCCCAATTACCTTATGGTCGGTGCTGAAACCAAAAAAGTCTCGCCAATGTCTTTCTTGTGGTTCTTCTATATGAGGCGGAATATTGGCAGTTTTTTCTAACTGAGTTTGTGTCATAAGTTAATTAGTCATTACTCATTAGTCATTGGTCATTAGTCATTAGTAAAATGACTTTCTTCGCTTTCCTGACTTGTTTGTATGGATTGAATGACCATGAATTTATGTGCTTAGTGAGGGATGAAATCCTGACTCAGCTAGCCGCA
Organism: Anabaenopsis sp. FSS-46; assembly: GCF_029891665.1. NCBI lineage: Bacteria > Bacillati > Cyanobacteriota > Cyanophyceae > Nostocales > Nodulariaceae > Anabaenopsis > Anabaenopsis sp. FSS-46. Next base: position 2,907 of record NZ_JANQDG010000062.1, read on the forward strand.
CTGTTTACTCAACAATCTTTTGGTGCATATGATGTAGCATCTCTGGCTGTATACCCATATCCCTAGTGTAAGGACTGAGAAATTCATCTGCGGACAAATCAGCAGGATTAACAGCAACGGCTTGGTTTAGGGTTTCGCTACTAGCAACCAATTGTTCTTGCATCCAAGCTTCATAGGCTTGTTGGGTTTCTACTACTACTTGGGTTTTCATTGCTCCGTGGTAAGGGCCACAAAGTTCGGCACAAATCAGGTCGTAAGTACCAGCTAATCTGGGAGTGAACCGAATTTCGCTTTGTCTACCGGGGATAGCATCTTGTTTGAGGCGGAACTCTGGAACCCAGAAAGCATGGATAACATCATTGGCTGTCATGTTGATTTCCACTTCCCGACCTACTGGAAGGTGTAGCTCACCTGTAGTCACCCCTGTATCAGGATAGGTGAAAAGCCAAGCATATTGTAAACCAGTCACATTAACCCGTAATTCTGGTGGTAGACCAGCCTTTTCGGGACTTCCCCCAATAGTGGGAGCGACACTACCTACACCGGGCGCATTCCGCTTTTGGGGAATTTGGTCAGCATTACGGACTGCTGCTGTGGCTGGGTCTTGCATTGCCTCCTCAGACTGTTCTTGATTGCGGTTCCCCCCTGTGCTGGGGGGTGTATCGCTTAAAGTTGCGGCAATCGCAGCCCCCGGCATTGTCATAGACTCCTGAGTCATCGGCGCTTCATGAACAGAATGGGGATCAAAGCCGCCAATGTCGTTATATACCTCAAAACTATAAACAGAAATACCGAGGACGATAATGGCTGGTATGGCTGTCCAGAGGATTTCTAAAGGCACATTGCCCTCAATTGGTGGTCCATCTTCAAGGTCACCGGCCTGTCGCCGGTATTTAATTGCCGAGTAGATCAAAATACCCTCCACAAGTAAGAATATACCTGTGGAAACGATCATCATCGTGTTAAACAGACCATCCACTAAAACGGCTTCGTCTGTGGCTGCTGTTGGCAACAGACCGTGATTTTGACCGTACCAAAGGCTCGATAGCGTTAGTACGATGCCAATTAGTAGTGTCCAGATGGAACTTGGAATCTTCACGGTTTACTTAAATGAATTTACTACGTTATCTCTATGCTACCCACTTACTAAGGTAGTTCAGGCAATTAAATCTGGAGTCTAATGGTTTTAAGATTTTATTAATTTTTCCAACTAAGTTCATAGTTTTGAGCATCACATATCTATTTTAGAGATTTTTATACATTTATGGCTAGACATAGCTTAGTGTCAATGCTAGGTGAAATCCCATAAATATTTCAGATTGGTAAAATTAATCAATAATTATTAATCGTTAACAAATTAAAAAATACCTAAAGCTCGGCTAAAACTAGCTAGAGTGATCCAAAGTATAAGTGCAAGCCAATCTTTTCCACCCGGCTGCATAGGTTAGGGTGTAGATAGATTGGTACTCAAACTTGGAAAATTTAACGGCAGCTCAACCAAGAGCGGGCGGAAGGTACTGTTCATGAATGAATTTGTCCTAGAACAACAAAATGAAGCGGCCGCCGAGCAGCGAAAGCCCCAGGAATTAATTCGTCGCTTGGTGTGGAAAATTTGCATAGCCACCTTGATTTTGATGGCCATAGGCAGTGCCACCCGTGTGATGAATGCTGGGCTGGCTTGTCCGGACTGGCCATTGTGCTATGGGGAATTGGTGCCCACTAGACAAATGAATCTTCAAGTTTTCTTGGAGTGGTTTCACAGATTGGATGCAGGGTTAATTGGTTTGAGCGCCATAGCCCTGGCTGGGTTGTCCTGGTGGTATCGTCGTTGCTTACCCACTTGGCTGCCCTGGGCATCGACATTTGCCCTATTTTTAATCGTCTTCCAAGGGATTTTGGGAGGACTTACCGTTACCCAACTGTTGCGGTTTGATATCGTCACTGCCCATTTGGGAACGGCGCTGTTATTTTTCACTACCCTACTGGTTGTTGGCATCGCGCTCACTCCTTATCAAGGAACTGGAACTGTTGGTAAGTTACCTTGGTTGGGTTTGAGTGCCGTTATTTTTGTCTATCTGCAAAGTATACTAGGCGCTTTAGTAGGGTCTCGCTGGGCCTTACACCAATGCTTTGGTGATTCTCAGCTTTGTAATGTGATGTATAGCCATATTTTTGGCTTGGTACCGCCTACTGTAGCTACTTTGGCAGTGGTATTCATATCCTGGCGCACGCCAGCACTCCATCCAGCTTTGCGGCGATTGGCAACTATGGCCGGTGGGTTGCTGATGTTACAAATCTTCTTAGGAGTTGCCACTTTCCGATTACATCTCCAAGTCGAGCTTTTGACAGTTTCTCACCAAACTGTCGGGGCGGCTTTGCTTGGTACTTTAGTAGCTTTTACAGTTCTGGCACTACGCGACTCGGCTATGGCCCGTGAAATCAATGCTTACCCTGTTGCTTCAACAGCGAATGTTATCAGTACACCAATAAATGGAACCAATGCATAACTTAATTCGGGTTCGTTTCCCCATTGCTATGTAGCTTGCCACGGCAGGAAATCAAATTGCCATCACATCTAGCAACAACCCCCAGCTATTAGAAGTGGTAACACCATAAAAACCAAAACTGCTTGCACGCCCAAGAAAAGTCTCAACTTTCACTAGCTAGTCTGAACAAGGGTTTATGGGGGAGCCAGGAAAGATCAGGGAACCTGATCACAATCTTCCCGATCTTCTCCATCCTCCTCATCTTCCTCGTCTTCCCTGAGTATCAGTAACTATTTTTAATGTCAACTCAGTATGAGCAGGGGCTGCATAAAAGTTGTTGAAAAATAAGGAACAAGAGCTAACATGATTGAGACTAATGTCTCTCGCCAAAACCAAACATTTCTCCAAGTCATCCAAAGCTACTACCAACTCACAAAGCCGCGGATTATTCCCTTGCTGCTGATTACCACGGCTGGAAGTATGTGGATTGCTGCTCAGGGACAAGTAGATCCATTGTTGCTGTTAGTAACTCTTACTGGTGGTACTTTGGCAGCCGCTAGCGCCCAAACCATTAACTGTATCTATGACCGGGATATTGACTATGATATGGAGCGGACGCGTCATCGTCCTATCCCTTCTGGTAAGATCCAGCCCCGTGATGCCCTGATTTTTGCCATCGCTCTGGCGGTCATGTCTTTCACCCTACTCGCAGTATTCGCCAATTTACTCGCTGCTTCTCTAGCATTCTCCGGCATTATCTTTTATGTTTTGGTCTATACCCACTGGTTAAAACGCCACAGCACTCAAAATATTGTCATTGGTGGCGCGGCTGGAGCAATTCCCGCTTTAGTTGGTTGGGCGGCTGTCACAGGGACTTTAAGCTGGGCAGCATGGTTAATTTTTGCCATAGTTTTTTTATGGACACCTCCCCATTTCTGGGCGTTAGCGCTGATGATTCGGGATGACTACGCAAAAGTTGGTATCCCAATGTTACCTGTGGTTGAGGGTGATATGGCAACAGTCAAGCAGATTTGGTACTATACACTGGTCACCGTTGGTACTACTATCTTACTTGTTTATCCTTTGCACGCTAGTGGATTTGTTTATGCGGCGATCGCCCTCAGTCTGGGAGGATTATTTGTTCACAAATCTTGGCGTTTGTTACACAGTCCAGAGGATCGCACTGTGGCTAGAGAGTTGTTTCTCTATTCCATCTCTTACATGATGCTGTTATGTTTGGGTATGGTGATAGATAGTCTCCCGATTACCCATAATCTCATGACTATGATCATCACCCAGCTGCATTTTATCAGTTAAAGAATGGGGTACAATTCCCAAAAATCTGATGGTGGGTTAGTAATCGCTAACCCACCATCATCTATTCTGCTTGTCAGACTCTCAGCTTGTATGCACTGGTCAATCTAAATCTGACTTTTAAATTAGGATTGATGACGATATTGTGTGCTATTTATCACAATGCCCACAGAATTAACCCTGTTCCCAACACACAAATAATTCCCGCAACCCCCGCCAGGGGTTTTTTGTTTTTACCAGTCCACCATTCTGAGGCTTTCCCAGTATAGCTAATTAGTTGTGCTGTATCTATGGTCGCGATCGCCCATACTAATGCTGTATGTAATCCCCAAGCTATACCCAAACTGCCCCCATCAGTAATCCTGGCTAATACCAGCATCATTCCCATCAGCCATAATCCAGGAATTTGGGGTTTGGTTTCCCGTTGTTCCCATACTAAGTGCAGAAGGGCAAAAATTAAGCTGGAAATTGTTGCTGCTACCCACAGTGGGTAATCACGCTCCAATTCAGTTAACAAGAAACCACGAAAAACTAACTCTTCTATGCCCCCAACTAATAAGGCTATCAATAAAATCGATGGTATAAACTTAATATTTGATTTTTCTAAATAGCACCAGCCAAGCCAGAATTGGGACGTAAACATCATTGCTAGGCTCAATACTCCCAAACCGAAACCTAGCCCTAGGGAACTGAGCAGGGAAACACTGGCCACCAAGCCATAATCTGAAAAAGATTTATGGGATAGCCAAGTCACTACCCAGAGAACCAGGGGCGCTAATAAGTAAAGTGGCACTAACAAGGGTAACTTTTGTTCCGGTTGTAAAGCTTTGGTAGGTTGCCAATTCAGTCTGATGGCGATGACTGCTGCTATTGGTAACCAGCACCCTATCCAGCTAATAAAAAATGTCATCACCATAACCAGCATTGATGCATCTTGTATAAATGCTGCTACGCTATTGGATATTTTTATCAAAATAGACATAAAAAAACACGATAGACTTCCTGCTTGTTAATCAAGACTCTACTAGAGTTTGTCACTTGTGCAAGGGGTCTAATCGTATTGTTCCCATGTTACAAAGTTCAAGCAAAGAGAATTAGCGCTTGGCTGTAGTGGTACGAATTAGTTTTGACATACTCACCGATCTTGAAGTATGGCTTACGCCACGCTACGCTATCGGTGATTCTTGACAGTTCACAGTAACTCGCTGCCGAAGCAGTCTTATAGTCACTCTCTGTCCATTTAAAGTCGTGCCGATGCCCCATGCCGACTATTGCATTTTAGCTTTTTGTTGTTTTTTTAGGCAAGTTTTTTTGCAAGAATCAAGAAAAGCCGTCGTAGAACAACGGGGTTTTAAACCCATTTTTTCGATAAAGCCTTGACTGTTAACTTATTCATACCATGGGCAAACTTACTCTTCCAAATCTTCATCGGAGTCTTCTGAGTCTATATCTACTGAAGTCACTTTTTTATCACTTTCTCCCAGTTGAATTAAGTGGATATGTTTATATCCCAGTCTGATTTCAAACTCATCACCCGGCTTTAAGTTCATTGCCTTAGTGTAGGTAGCACCAATCACAATTTGACCGTTTTGATGAACGCTGACACGATATGTCGGTTCACGACCACGACCATCTTTAGGTGCTTCGGGACTCAGAGGAATTCCTCTAGCCGATAGCAGAGCATCATAAAAATCTGTGAGATTGACGCGAACTTGATTATTCTTAGTAACGGTGTAATATCCGCACTGCTTGGCTCTTTCTCGGCGTGGTAAATTAGATAATTCTTTCACTTTAGCAAGCAATGCTTTTCCAGTTAATGGTGCGGTTGCAGTTTCAGTCATTACGCTCAAATTTTCCTTACTCTCTCCAAACTGATAAACAAAGTTGTCTCATGCCAGTATTTGACTACTCATGACTCTGGGGTGAGGGATAAATTCCTGTTTATAGGTTGAGCTACAAGCGCCTATATTATGGTCACCCACAACAGACTAGAGGTCATGGTGTCCACAAACATTGATTTCAGGGATTTTACGGCACTTTTCACCAGAAATCACCATGGGAAATCAATTGATTTTATGTGTTGGCGCTACTGTAGCAGTGTCACTTTCAGCCACCTGAACAAGTTATTTGAGTGCGACTAAAAATAAGTCGTAGACCAAATAAATTGCTGGCTTTCAACTTTCAGTGCTGGCCTTTATTGCCTTTGAGTTATGAGGTTTTCCCTAATCTGACTCTCCAGCCCAAGACAGCATGGTATTTGAATAGGCTCTTACGGACATACACCTTTGTTCTGCCTGTAGAGACGTGATTTTTTTTGTCTCTACATTACGAATTTACAAATCAGCATTAGCGGTGCTTATGCAGCTATTGGTACTGGATTTGTTACTTCGTAATTTTATATTAAATACTAGCATGAACTAATAATAGCAAAATAATTGTTTAGTTTTTAATTGAACTGCGACTAAAAACTTAAATCTAAATATCTAACCTTGGGGAGTCAAAAAGTGGGATTCATCGGACTTTTTGCCCTATTGAATATTGCAGCGAGAGTTTTATAAAAATTCATCTAAATTTAGATGAGGAGTTTTGACAATTGAGTAAAATACCAAATTTACTTGATTTTGTACACATATCCCCTAAGTGACGATTGTCCTGATGGTTTATTCTCATGAGACAAACAGCGGATAGAGATTATATACGTCTGTCTTGGGGAAGAATAAATTTTCCCATATCTTGCAAATACCTGGTTATCACCCGATATTATCCCACAGGTTCAGCGCTGACATATACACAAAAAAACTATCCCTTTGCGACTAGATTAGGGATTTTATGCGCCAATGGCTGCCATTACTCTTAACATCAAGAGATATTGAGAAACATGAATGGATTGAGTTTAGATATATTAACTATGCAGGATATGAACCTAGCTGTTTCTCCTGAAAAAGCGACTTATGCTTCTGCTGTGAAACAATTAGGTTAAATGTTCCCCCCACCATAACTACATGATTTGCCTTTGATTTGAGAGGTTGACAAGAATCTCAGTTGTAGCACCCCTACAAATTAGATATGAATGGTTATCCTTAAACTAGAATCAGTTGCTCTTGTGTGAGCAGCCTATTAACACTGGGCTTGGCCATTAGGGTGAACAAGAGTATAGCTCAAGTGTAACCACCAGGCTTGATTCACGACTTCTGCGGCTGGCAATATAATTTGAAGATTGTGGTTGGTGATAATGGAAGTTTTATTTAAAATCATTCGGCAGCAACAAAATTTCTCTCCTGTTGTACAAACTTACCTTTTACAGGTAGATTCTGGCAATACAATCTTGGATTGCCTCAATCGAATTAAGTGGGAACAAGATGGAACACTCGCTTTTCGCAAAAATTGCCGCAATACAATTTGCGGTAGCTGTGCTATGGGAATCAATGGGCGTTCGGCTTTAGCTTGTAAGGAAAATGTCGGTAGTGAGCTAGCTAGATTACCACAAATCCCTGCAGGGGAAAATAACGCCAACACAATTCGGGAAATTACAGTAGCTCCTTTAGGTAATATGCCGGTAATTAAAGATTTGGTCGTTGACATGACTAGTTTCTGGAATCATCTAGATGCAGTAGCTCCTTATGTAAGTACAGCGGCGCGACAAGTTCCGGAAAGGGAATTTTTACAAACACCACAGGAGCGATCGCGTCTTGATCAGACAGGTAATTGTATCATGTGTGGTGCTTGTTATTCTGAATGTAATGCCCGTGAAGTTAATCCAGATTTTGTTGGTCCTCATGCACTAGCCAAAGCCTATCGCATGGTGGCTGACTCTCGTGATGGTGAAACCGAAAATCGCTTAGAAACTTATAACCAAGGAACTAAAGGAGTATGGGGTTGTACTCGTTGTTTCTACTGTGACTCAGTTTGTCCCATGGAGGTAGCACCATTGGAGCAAATCACAAAAATTAAACAGGAAATTCTGCAACGCAAACAAGCCCAAGACAGTCGCTCAATTCGCCACCGCAAAGTATTAGTAGATTTGGTGAAAGAAGGTGGTTGGATCGATGAACGTCAATTTGGTATCCAAGTGGTTGGTAACTACTTTCAGGACCTGAAAGGACTACTGAGTCTTGCACCTCTTGGTTTACGAATGATAGTGCGCGGTAAATTCCCACTTTCCTTTGAACCTTCCCAAGGTACTCAACAAGTGCGATCACTCATTGAATCTGTACAAAAGAAAAAGAAAACCCCTGATTGATAAATTTCCCAGTCTCTATTTTCAGCGTGGCTCTTGAGGTATATTCAACCTTTGTCCCGATTGTTCATAAACTAAAACATCCCATTGACCATTGTTACTATACTCAAACGCAATCCTGCGACCATCAGCGCTAATCGTAGGGTTGCGGACTTCTGCTGCCAAGTTATTAGTTAAATTTCTCGATTGTCTAGTTTCTCGGTCATAGAGAAAAATAGTAGATCGACCCTGACGACTAGCCGCAAAAACAATGTACTGACCATTCTCAGCAACACTAGGATGAGAGGCGATGGTATCGAAGGAATTTAAACCCGGTAAATCTACCAGGGTGCGAGTTAGTGTATCGAACATATAAACATCTTGGCTACCCCGGCGATCGCTCGTAAAAACAATATATCTCCCTGAAGTTTGGGGATTTAGTTCCGAAGCTGGACTGTTAAGACTCCGACCACCAGGATCAAAAGGATAATTGACTAAGCGAGGATAGCCCACGCAGCCAGCCAATAAGCCCAACCCAGCAACAAGTATAGGTATAAAAATAGTTCGATTATTCATTTCGTCATTAGTCAATGCTCATGAATACAGATAAATTACCTGACGGATGATTATCTCACACTCGCACCGTTGGGAATATCTAACTCAATATCTGGTCCGCGGTCTAAAACTTCAATATCCCACTGACCACGGCTAGCAGTTTCAAAAACAATATAACGTCCATCTGGGCTAATTCCCGGATTTCTCAACCAGCCGCGATAAGTGGGAGTCATAACTTGTGAATTTTGCGTAGCGCGATCATAAAGTGCTACAACAGGTCTACCTTGGTCACTGGTCAGATAAGCAATGTAACGTCCGGTATAGCTGAGGCTAGGATTTTCAGTAATCGTCCTTGGTCTATTTAAACCGGGTATGCTAACCAACCGTTGTTCTTCCAAGTCATAGACCAACAGTTGGTGAGTACCATTCCGATTAGATATAAATGCTAAAAAGCGACCATTTCCACTCAATGCAGGTTGCTCTTCAGTGTAGCGACTGTTGAGGGAAGTAGGCCCTAAGGGTATTTCGTTGTTACTGCAAGATAACAATAAACTAGCAAAGCTAAAAACCAGGCTCCAAGGAATTGGTCTTTGGAGCCAAAATCTAGGCGTAAGTCTTTTCACCTCAATTATTTTCCATCGCCTCCAGACCTAATGCACAGCCAATCGTATTAGATAACACCCTAATCCAAATCGGTCAAATTATCTGGCTCCCGATTGGGGTTTTCTATCGGGTTATATGGTACGTATTCAGTTGGTATTGCATCATCATCAATGGGTCTAGCTGAACTTGAGTCTGGAGACGGCCGGCGCTTTCTGGTTCGGGAAGGGACATCCTGGTCGCGAGTTTCCCGACGTGGTGGTCTATTAGTGTTACGGCTCGAAGATTTTCTCCCTTCAGTACCTGAAGTATCCCAATCATCAACTTCCCTGTCAGCACTCCAATTTTCTGCTTCAAAACTCTCACGACTGCGACTCCCAGGACGGACAGAACTAGGACGACGCTTTCTGTCTGTGGTTTCTGGTCTTTCCCTACCACTGCGGCGTTCTGGGCGGCGAGGTGGTTGCTCCTCATAGTATTCATCACGGGGGGAACGAGTATCCCTGCTACCCCGAATACGAGGGCGCACAGGTGGTTCTTCGTCTTCATAGGGAAGGGGTTCTAAGTCTTCTTCTACCTCAGCCTCATATCCCCTGCGATCGTAGGAATAGCTTCTGCTTACTTCTCGCTCCTCATCCACAATAGGAGTGTTCCGCTTGGCTTGTTGAGTAGCTATACCTCGCAAACGAATACTTTCAACTGCAAAAAATACAGTTGATCCGACTAAAAGCAGCTGATTAAATTGTAAAATTGGGTCTAACCGCCACCCTTGGAAAATGAGAATAAACCCGCAGAGTAAGCCCACTGCTGCAAAAAAAATATCTTGATCTCGTGACAGTTCTGGACGGACAGTGCGGAGAAAATACAGTGCTGCCCCAGACACAGCCAGGAAAATTCCTAGAATACTGGCTGAGTTCGTCCCAAAATTGACCTGAGCCAGAACGCTGGCTGAGTTCAGCCCAAAATTTACCATTGTTCTTTTCCAAATATCAAATCTATGTTAGCGAGTCACAATTAAAATCACTACTCTAATCAGGCACAATATCAACAATATATTGAAGCTTCAAAGCCTCTGGGAAAGAAGCTCTGAAGCTGTTTATCGCCAGCTAGTCAAAGTATAGCTTGTCCTCAGTGGGGGGACTGTTTGCCGTTGGTGCAATTGGGTAAGCTACGTCATATTTAACTTGCATAATTCAGCCCCGCAAGATGCCTAGCTGAGAAAATATGCAAATTAGTTGACACTCTGATGGTCTAAAGACACTGAGATCCTGCTGACAGAGTAAGTTTAGGTCTAACCCCACAGTCTTACTCTCGCTACGGTCGTCAAACACCGTTTACCCAGTCGGCCAAAGTCTAAGCCTAGCTTACTGGTTACTTTTCCCCGGAAAAGACCACGGTGGTTTTAACCACCAAGTGGCTTTCCTCTGCGGGCTAAAGTCGCTGATTTTCCAGATGACCGCGATATTTTTATGAGAGTCAAAGCGACTCTCCCAGGAATTATGAACGCTGGATTTTATCTTTTTGGCTAATGAAAATCAGCCCAACTGTAGCAGGGAGTACTACAATTACACCACCCCAAAACAGACTCCAAAGAAAATTTGCTAATGAAGGCGTCATAGTTCTAAACCTTTTTTTTACACACTTGATCATAATTCTAATATGGTGTCTCACCAAAAAAGTGCAACATCCTGACTGGTGAGTGAAAAAAAGTATCCTTCCTGGAATTCGTTAAAATTGAACCAAGAACATTCAAACATTGCAGCCTTGCTGGCTTTCGCCTAAATTCTTTCTTAGTTCACAGATAGTAGCTCAAACCAATGACTGGTGTTAACCTGACTGTTTGGATTCTCAGCCCTTTATTGGGACTGATGACATTTCTGTTTATTTTCCGGATAATTCTGACTTGGTATCCACAAGTGGACTTGAATCGTTTACCCTTTAACCTGATAGCTTGGCCTACTGAACCCTTTTTAGTGCCATTGCGAAAGCTAGTGCAGCCCATAGGAGGGGTAGATATTACCCCTATTCTTTGGGTGGGAATTCTCAGCCTCATTAGGGAAATTCTGCTCGGTCAGCAAGGATTGCTCACCATGATGACTCGCTTGAATTAAGTAATAGGAGTGGGAGTGGGAAGAGGGTAAAAGATTTTAGCACCAGACTAACTGCTTTACCCCCGCCCCCAACCTCTTTTATTTTCCCAAGACCTAAAGGTTCATCTCCTGGACAAAATTGGTGTAGACATTACCTTGCAAGAATCGGGGGTTTTCCATAATCTTTTGATGAAATCCAATAGTAGTGGGAAGTCCAGTAATGGCACACTCTCGCAATGCGCGTTTCATGCGGTTAATTGCAGTAGCTCGGTCTGGACCCCAAACAATTAATTTACCAATCAGAGAATCATAATAGGGGGGGATTTGGTAGTCGGTGTAAACATGGGAATCAATACGGACACCGGGTCCACCTGGGGGAAGATAGCCGCTAATACGTCCGGGTGCAGGGCGAAAGTCATGCTCTGGGTCTTCGGCGTTAATGCGGCATTCAATAGCATGACCTCTTAAGATTACTTGGTCTTGGGTAATCCTTAGTCTTTCCCCTTGGGCAATGCGGATTTGTTCAGCAACTAAGTCCACTCCTGTGACCATTTCTGTTACAGGGTGCTCAACTTGAATCCGGGTGTTCATTTCCATAAAGTAGAACTTACCAGACCTATCTAGAAGAAATTCAACTGTACCAGCCCCAGTAAAGTTGATAAACTGAGCTGCTCTGACAGCAGCTTGTCCCATTTTTTCTCGTAGTTCTGGGTCAAGTGCGGGACTGGGAGCCTCTTCGAGTAACTTTTGATTGCGGCGCTGAATTGAGCAGTCTCGTTCGCCCAAATGGATAACGTTACCGTAATTATCTGCCAAAATTTGGAATTCAATGTGCCGCGGACGTTCAATAAATTTTTCTATATAAACGCCAGAATTACCAAAGGCCGCTCCGGCTTCTCCTTGAGCTGCTAAGAAAAGTTTGACAAATTCACTTTCAGAACGCACTAAACGCATTCCTCTACCGCCCCCACCAGCAGTAGCTTTAATCATGACCGGATAATCCATATCCTTGGCAATTAGCAATCCTTCTTGTTCGGATTCTACTAAGCCATCACTACCTGGTACAGTTGGTACCAAAGCTTTTTGCATGGTTTCTTTAGCTGTGGATTTATCCCCCATGAGCCTTATGGCTTCAGGAGTCGGTCCAATAAAGGCAATATGATGGTCAGCACAAATTTCTGCAAATCTGGCATTTTCTGCTAAAAATCCATAACCAGGGTGAATGGCGCTGGCATTACGTGTTAGGGCAGCAGAAATAATGTTGGGAATATTCAAATAACTTTTACTACTAGCAGGTTCGCCAATGCAAACCGCTTCGTCGGCAAGTTGAACGTGGAGAGCATTCTGGTCAACTGTGGAGTGAACCGCAACCGTGGCGATTCCCATTTCTTCACAGGCGCGGAGAATGCGAAGGGCAATTTCCCCCCGATTGGCAATTAATATTTTGTCAAACTTCATAGAAATACATGGTATGCGGGAAACTCAGTCACGAAGCGTGCTGAGAGGGAAGCGACGCAAGCGGTTTGAACCGTCATGATAATTCATCCTGTTGAGCGTCAAATCAACCGGACTTTAGATTTACTAAACTGTCCTAACTGTTTCCAATCCTGATTAGATACAGAAACTTGTTTTTCATTGTCCCCACTCACCCAACCAGTTTCGATGTTAGTACCAGTAGATAGTTGTTGTCTCCTCTCGGATTTGCCACAATACTGTCGCTGGGTTTCAAATGATGACAGGATTGATTCTAGGAACTTTTGACCCACCTTTGAGTTTTGAGATAGACAAAAATAGCCAATCTTTTTCTACTCTCTCAATATTGATGGCTTGTCTTTCTATTTCCATAGTGCGGTAACGAGGATGATTCTGACAGCTTGACTTACTACTATTTGTGCATCTGCCAGTTTGGATTCTCTTCGGCTTTTGTGAGGGCAGTTGGCATCTCACTCATCAAGCCACTAGATTTGTCGGTCATATATCCTCCTTCCCAGGATTTGTGTCTACTTCCACTTAATTTTTGGATGACTTTTACTAAATTTAACTATTTTCTCACTATCTTTATTTTTTTTGTGCTATAGTTTATTTCTGTACAAACAACGCGGATGTGGCGGAATTGGTATACGCGCACGCTTGAGGTGCGTGTGGCTTTGCCTTGCGAGTTCGAGTCTCGCCATCCGCATTTTTTATTTGGTAGAAAATTGTCTCTGTAGTTTTCAACTCACTGTTGCAAGCATAATTTTTGTGCTTTTATAGAAGTAGGTGAACTTTTGTAAAGAACATTGACTGCAATTTTTACAGGGAAGAACAATTCAACATTGCCAACAGCATGGCATCCCCTCACTCCAATTTGGCAAGGTGGGGAAGAGGTGATCCAAAAAAGTTTGCCACACTCACAGTTAGCACCAGCGTGGCAATTGTTACTTTTAGGTGACGGATCGCCCACAAGACATTTACAATTACTGACGGGAGAACCGACAGAAGTGGATGTGATTGATATGTCTTTGATTGGCATGAACCCAGATGAAGCGCCGGAATTAATTCAAGCTGTGCCGGGGCCACGACTGCGGCGACAGGTATGGTTACGTACTGCATCGGGTCAACGATTGGGTTATGCTACCTCATGGTGGGAAGCTAGTCATGTAGATGAATTTTTGCAAAATCGTTCACTACCTATCTGGGCGAGTCTTGCTCGTATTCGTACAGAGTTATACCGTGATATACAGGGAATTTACTATGGTAATTCAGCAGCCCTAGAGTCAGGTTTTGGGGTATCTGGTCCTTTTTGGGGTCGTCATTACTTGTTTTGGCATCATGGACGACCCCTGACTTTAATATATGAAGTTTTTTCGCCTTGTTTAACCAAGTATTTGGGCAGTTCAACACTGATTTACCCAAATGGGCTAGAGCCGGGAAGTTAGTATTATTGGATACAAAATCAATATAATTTGTGTGACGACGGTGCATCTGAGGATACTGATAGCTTGCAGCTTTTTCAAGTTAGCTATACTTTCAAAGTGCTAGGAGGATGACTGATTTCCCTTCTAGGAAACATCCCAAAAAACTTGTCTACTCAATTTAGCAAAGGATGAGGTATAGGTTTCGATGACGCTGCCTATTGTATCTGTGATTAAAAATCATACTAAGAAACCATCTGCGCTGCTGACACTATTGGCTGCTGGATTCTTAATTGGTGTGGGAAGTGCAGCATACTGGTTTTTAAGCCAGAGGCAAACATCTTCTAGCGGTTTGCCAGTGGGTGTAAATATTATCCCTCAAGATGCCCTGTTTACGGTTTCTTTAACCACAGATCCCAAACAATGGCAACAATTACAGGAGTTGGGAACAAAAGAAACCCAAGCAGAAATCACTAAAAATTTAGTGCAGTTGCGCGATCGCTTTTTGAGTGAGAATGGTTATGAGTTCCAGAAAGACATCGCCCCTTGGGTAGGCGATCAAGTCACCCTAGCAATTCTCTCGCCCCCAACAATTCAACCAGGGATCAAACCTTTAAACAAGCATGGCGATGGTGCTATAGCCCAACAGTCCATGGTGATGGTATTACCGGTCAAAAACCTAGAAGCAGCCAACAGCATCTTGGCAGAACCCAAAACGCTGAAACAAGGTAAATGGACTGAGCATACTTATCAAGGAATTACCATTAGACAAACTGATAGTCAATCAGGGGAAAAGCTTTCAGCCGCATTAGTAGATCAAAGGTTTCTAGTCATCACTGATGATCCGCAAGCCACAGAACGAGCCATTGATACATATCAAGGTAAAGCATCCCTAGCAACAGTAGAGGGTTTTGGGGATAATTTGCGGAAAATTTCTGATCATCACCCCTTTGCTCAGTTTTATCTGAATGTACCAATAGCCGGCAGACTAGCTGCTGTTGCTCCCAACAGTCCTTTACCTGCTCAAGTTTTAACTCAACTGCAAAATAACCAAGGTTTAGCCGGGTCTCTGACTTTGGAACCTGCAGGAATAAGGATCAGGGGTATTTCGTGGCGAAATTCTCAGAGTCAGCGTGTGCTAAAAGTGGAGAAGACCGCCGAAACCATGCAAAACCGGTTACCTGCGGACACATTAATGATGCTGTCTCACAGAAACTTACAAAGTTTGTGGGCAGACTACGTTTTAATATCACAAAAAAACCCTCTTGCGCCCATATCACCGGAACAATTGCGAGGTGGTGTCAAGTCACTTACCGGATTAGATTTAGATAAAGATTTTCTCAGTTGGATGCGAGGTGAGTTTTCTGTTTCGGTGATTCCCAATAGCTCAAATGAAGATTATTCTCAGGATTTCCGAGCTGGGTTGTTACTCATGGTACAAGCAAGAGATGCCTCTAACGGGAAAAGCCTGCGTAAGTCAGCTGAAGCATCTTTGAAGAAGCTGGATGAGGTGATGCAAAACCAATATCAGTTCCAGATTCAACCGAGTACAGTTGCAGGTAAACCGGTTATTAACTGGATTACACCCTTTAATACGTTAACTGCTACCCATGGTTGGTTAGATGACGATATTGCTTTTTTGGTAGTGGGGGCTCCCATCACAGATAAAATTATGCCTAAACCTGATCAAACACTAGCTAGTAGTGCGACATTTCAAGAAACGGTTCCTGTACAACTCCATCCCAATGGAAGATTTTTCTTGGATATGGAAAGGAGTGTACAAAACTTCACATTAAACACTGTATTTCCTCAGCAACAAACTTTTCTAGATGCCACACAATCAATTGGCGTAACATCTGCTGTCAGCGATGATCGCAGTATGCGCTATGAAATTTTTATAATGCTGAAAAAAGGTGAGACAAAAGGTACGGGCTAGGTAGTCTCAAGGGTGATTTGCTGGCAGTATGGGTAGCAAGGGTTTAATGCACCAAGGGGGACTAAAAAGCATGTCCAATGAGTCTCCTAAGCCGATAGGATCAGAACAGTCAGAATGATTATTTTAAGGAATCAACTGGGGAGAACACTTTATGAATCTGGTTGAACTCCAGAACTGGTTGGACAATGCCAGTTTTGCTGTATTATTTCTCACAATGCTGGTGTATTGGGGAGGTGCTGCATTTCCCAATCTGCCCGCACTTGCTACTTTGGGGACTGGGGGTATGGCGATCGCCAATTTGTGTATAGCCACCCTGCTAGGGGCGCGATGGATAGAAGCGGGGTATTTTCCCCTCAGTAATTTGTATGAATCGCTATTTTTCTTGGTGTGGGGTATTACCGCAGTGCATCTGTTTGCGGAGAACACTAGTCACAGCCGCTTAGTAGGAGTTGTTACCGCCCCAGTAGCAATGGGGATTACTGCTTTTGCTGCTCTCACCTTACCATCAGAAATGCAATCAGCAGAACCTTTAGTACCTGCTCTCAAGTCCAACTGGCTGATGATGCACGTCAGTGTAATGATGTTGAGTTATGCCGCTTTGATGGTAGGATCACTACTAGCGATCGCCTTTCTCATAGTGACTCGCGGTGAAAATATTCAACTACAAGGCAGTTCTGTAGGTAATGGCGGTTATCGCAGTAACGGCTACCGCTTGTATAAAGCAGGGGAGCTAACTTCCCAACTGGGAACACCCCCGGTAGAAAGTAATGGCTTTGCTCCCTTTGAAAATAACAACAATGGCAACGGTCATACGGCGGTTTTAAATTTAGTCACGGTTACTGAGTCTGCCAAGGTAGTAACTGCTGGGGAATTACTATCACCACAGCGCTTGAGCCTGGCTGAAACCTTAGACAATATGAGCTATCGCGTCATTGGACTAGGATTTCCTCTAATTACCATTGGTATTATTGCCGGTGCGGTGTGGGCTAACGAAGCTTGGGGGTCCTACTGGAGTTGGGATCCCAAAGAAACCTGGGCGTTAATTACCTGGTTAGTTTTTGCGGCCTATCTCCACGCCCGCATTACTCGCGGTTGGCAAGGTCGTCGCCCGGCCATTTTAGCCGCCAGTGGTTTTGTGGTCGTCTGGATTTGCTATTTGGGTGTGAATCTTTTAGGTAAAGGTTTGCATTCTTACGGTTGGTTTTTTTAATTATCCCCTAACCCCTCCCGCTAAGGGAGGAGGTAAAACAGAAGATCAAATGGTATGGACTGCCCTACACGCAAAAATACATCGTACGATTCGCTCGCGCCACTTATTTGAGCGTCATCAGAGACTATTAGTAGCGGTTTCTGGTGGGCAAGATTCTCTGTGTTTAATCAAGTTACTGTCAGATTTACAACCCAAGGGTGAATGGGATTTAGGGATCGCCCACTGTGATCATCGCTGGCGTAGCGATTCTGAAGCTAATGCCCATCATGTGGAAAAATTAGCTAGAAGTTGGGGTATATGCTTTTATTTAGCAACAGCTAGGGAACCTTTAAAGAGTGAAGCGGCGGCTCGTAATTGGCGGTATCAAGCTTTAACTGCCATCGCCCAAGGAAATAGTTACCAGTATATTGTTACAGGACATACCGCCAGCGATCGCGCAGAAACTCTACTTTACAACTTAATTCGCGGCACAGGTGCTGATGGGTTACAAGCACTTACTTGGCAAAGACCACTCACAGCAGATGTTTTACTAATTCGTCCGCTTTTAGAAATTACTCGCCAACAAACAGAGAAATTTTGTCAAGACTTTCATCTCCCAGTCTGGGAAGATATCACTAATCAAGATGTCAAATATGCCCGTAACCGCATTCGCCAAGAATTAATCCCATATTTACAAGCAAATTTCAATCCCAAAGTAGAATTCGCCTTAGCCCAAACAGCAGAACTATTACAAGGAGAAGTGGAATACTTAGAGCAAGCAGCTGACAAGTTAAGGGAAGAAGCTATAGGGAGACCAGATGCGCACAGCAGCAGTAATGAAGGAAATTGGACTGATTTAAGGTTGAATCGGCGGGTATTAGAGAAAGCACCATTAGCGCTGCAACGTCGCGTAATGAGACAAATATTACAAAATATTCTCAGTGAGCCTCCGAGTTTTGAACACATTGAAAAATTAACAGCGTTAATTATAGCACCAAACCGTTCACAAACAGATCCATTTCCTGGGGGTGCCATCGCCCAAGTCCAAGGGGATTGGATTTGCCTCGCTCTCTATAATAGACGAGATGAATCGCGTCTCCACTGAACTTATTTACTCTGTGGGCCCTAAAGCTAGGTAGGATGAAATTGGGTAAAACGCCGGGTAGTTTCACCAAACATCCTAGTGGTAATCCTAGAATCCAACTAAATCAGCAAAAACCAATCAGCACTCAGAACTTTTATTATGCTGCGGGAACAACAGCCAGTTTTAGGTTACTTCATAGAAGAAGCTAGAGACCATGTGAATACAATTGAGCAGGGGTTAGTCGATATCCAAAATACCTTGAATAACCCGGAAATGGTCAACGAAATTTCCCAGGCGGCTCATTGGCTCACAGGAAGGGCGGGTATGCTAGGGCTAATTAGCATTGAACATACATCCCACCGTCTAGAAGATTGTTTTAAAGTTCTTCAAGAACATCAGGTTCAGGTTGACGAGAAGTTAACATCTTTATTTCTCAATGTATGTAATACCTTAAAGGTACTATTAGAAGATTTATGTGGCAGTTCCCAGGCTCTATCAGAAGAGACGCTTAATACTCGGGTATCAGAAAGTGCTGCGGAATTTCAAGGGCTGTATGAGCATCTGGAATTGCTTCTCAAACAAAACAGTACTAGACTGGCAAAGGAAAACACGCGAACAGAAGTAGAAATAACCTCGGAGGATATTGTCAGCCGACTGACTGAGGTGATAGCGTGGGTGGATATTCCTTATGTGCAAGAATACAGCGAAACTACATCCATACAATCACCCCCGTCTGGAGGATTTTCAAAACAACATTCGTTCTTAGGCACGGTAGCTAAGGACTATGGGGATGAATTTCACCCGCAGGTGTTACAAAAAGTGCGGGAAATGTTGCAACTGTTTAAGAAAAACAAAACACCCGAATCTCGGCTACATCTCCAGCAATGTTGTCAGCAGTTGGTAGAAATTGGCCGGAGGCAAAATTTTCCTCACTGGTGTAGATTATGTCAAGCAGCGGCGAATGCGATCGCTAACCCTGACAATACCTATCTCACCCTAGCCAAAATTGTCGTTACCGAAATCAAACAAGCCCAAGAACTAGTTCTCCAAGGTAGAGAAACGGAGATTGCAACTAGTGAGCAATTATTAGCCCTGTTGAACTTGGAACAACTGGAGTTATTACAGTCTGAGGACTTTCACCAGCTTGTATATGTAGAAGAACCGACAACAGAGGATAAATTAGACTCCAATACAGATGATTGTGCTAATAATCCTGGTATTATAAAGCTTACAGACATCATAACCAGCTTAACTGAACTCTCGGATAACTGTCAAAAGGACACAGAAAATAGTGCTTCTACCCCGGTGTTATTGGGGGATGCTCAAGAAAACACAGATATCAGTGATATTGACCAGAATCATCAGGTAGGGTTAGCCGGGTTGAATATTCCCGCTGATTTAGTTCCAGATAAAACCTGTCCACAAGACAAAATTTTAGAGATTAGCACTCTGAGTGAAATAGATTTTAGGGACGGCGGTTTAGCTGATTTGGGATCTTTTGTTAATATCCTCTCCTACTAACCCTTAGGGGTGTAGCGGCTTAGGAAGAGGATATCTGATAACTTTCGTTTTATGTTTTATATAAATTTACCATTTTTTTTAAGTTTTGATTGCTTATGTCTTACCCAATCAGCAACAAAAGTGATCAAGTTGATAACTACCATGGGACTTTAGTTACAGATCCTTACCGTTGGTTAGAAGAACCGGACTCAGCAGAAACCCGCAGATGGATTGCGGCTGAAAATCAAGTTACTTTTAATTACTTAAGAGAAATTCCTGCTAGGGAGAAAATTAAACAACGCCTGACTAAACTTTGGGATTATGAAAAGTATGGTACACCATGTAAAAAAGGTAATAACTACTTTTATGTCAGAAACGATGGACTGCAAAATCAAAGCGTCCTCTACACCCTAAAAAACCTTGATGGTGAACCTAGAGTTTTACTGGACCCTAACAAACTCTCAAGCGATGGTACTATTGCCCTTTCAAGATTAGCCATTAGTGAGAATGGTCAACTGGTAGCTTATGGTATATCTATATCTGGTTCAGATTGGCAAGAGTGGAAAGTTTGTGATGTGGAAACAGGCGAAACCCTCCCAGATCATCTGAAGTGGATTAAATTTTCTGGTGCTTCCTGGACAAAGGATAACCAAGGTTTTTTCTACTGTTGTTACGATGAACCAAATGCAAAAACTAAATTAGAAGATGTGAATTATTATGAAAAGCTTTATTATCATCAACTAGGTACTACCCAATCTGAAGATGTGTTAATTTACCATCGTGACGACCAAAAGGAATGGGGTTTTAGTGCTGAAGTAACTGAAGATGGCAATTATTTAATTATTTATGTTTGGGTGGGAACTGATGTGAGAAATTTAGTTTTCTACAAGGATTTAAATAACACCCATGCAGAAGTTGTAGAACTAATTAACCAGTTTGAAGCTAATTATAGTTTTATTGAAAATGATGAGAGCGTCTTTTATTTTCGTACAGATTTCAAGGCTCCACGGGGCAGATTAATTGCTATTGATACCGAAAACCCTGCTCAAGAAAGTTGGCAAGAAATTATCCCTGAATCTGCCGCAACTTTGGAAAGTGCGAAAATTATCAATAATCAATTTGTTGTTCACTACCTCCAAGATGCACGTACTCAAATTAAAATTTTTGATCTGAATGGCACATTAGTGCGTGAGGTAGAATTACCTGGAGTTGGTTCAGCAGGTGGTTTTAGTGGCAAGCGCAATGATACTGAAACTTTTTATAGTTTTACCAGCTTCACTGTACCAGAAACGATTTATCGCTACAACATGGTGACGGGTAAAAGTGAGGTTTTCCGTCAGCCACAAATAGATTTTCATCCAGAGGATTATGAAACTAAACAAGTATTCTACAGTAGTAAGGATGGTACTACAGTACCAATGTTTATTACTCATAAAAAAGACATTAAATTAGATGGTAATAATCCCACTTACCTCTACGCTTACGGCGGTTTTAATGTCTCAATGACTCCTGATTTTTCTGTGAGCATATTGGTATGGATGGAGATGGGTGGTGTTTATGCTCTGCCAAATATACGCGGTGGTGGCGAGTATGGCGAAGAATGGCATCAAGGGGGAATGAGGGCGAAAAAGCAAAATACCTTTGATGATTTTATTGCGGCGGCGGAGTGGTTGATTGATAACAGTTATACACAAACTGGGAAATTAGCGATCGCCGGTGCTAGTAATGGCGGGTTACTGGTGGGTGCTTGTATGACTCAGCGTCCTGAGTTGTTTGGTGCAGCTTTACCAGCGGTGGGGGTAATGGATATGTTGCGATTTCATAAATTTACCATTGGCTGGGCTTGGACTAGTGAATATGGTTCACCAGATAACCCAGAGGAATTTCAAACAATATATAGTTATTCGCCACTGCATAACCTCAAACCAGGGACGGTTTACCCTGCAACTTTAATTACCACAGCAGACCATGATGACCGCGTTGTTCCTGCTCATAGTTTCAAATTTGCCGCAACTTTGCAAGCTAGTCAAGCTAGTGATGCACCAGTGTTAATTAGAATTGAGACGAAAGCCGGACATGGGACGGGTAAACCCACACAGAAGATGATTGAAGAAGCAGCAGATAAGTGGGCGTTTTTGGTGCAGACTTTGAGGGTTATTTTGTAAGTTGTCATATTTCCTATTTAACCTGTGATCCAGTTAAAGCCTCAAAACCTGAGACTATATCGAGGAGTTCAGCAGTAATAGAACTTTGACGTTGGCGGCGATACTCAGCATTAAGGTCTGATAACCGTTCGGTGATATTCTTTTGTGCAGCTTGCATTGAAGAAAGGCGACTGGCGTTTTCACTGGCTAAAGATTCAGCAAAGGCACGGTATAAAGATATAAATAAATATTCGCGGACTAATGCGGAAAATAATTGATTTTCATCCATGGTAAAACTTGGTAATACTGGGGTAGGCCAAGCTTTGGTTTCTAAATTGTGCAACCAATGGGGGTCAACAGGTAAAAGCTGTAAACTCGTGGGGCGATAGGATGCACCAGAAAGAGATTTGTTGTAAAACAAAATAATCTGCTGGAGTTGTTGCTGTGTTTGCCATTGTTCGATGGTCAGCAACATTTCCTGCACGATAGAAGTGATTTGGCTCAGAGAATTAGGTAGAGAAAATTGGTCTGTGATGCTTTTTTCTAATGCTTCTAAGGGGTAGATTAACTGCGTTCCCACAGCGGCAATTTTGATGCTGTGTGGCTGTAACTCATTGAGTTGTTGCACAGCATAAGATACTATTCGCTCATTAAATTGACCGCACAGGCCTTGGTCTGAGCCAAATATAATTACAGCTATAGAATTATGAGATGATTTGCTGGTGGTTGCAGATGCTAATATACCCCGTTGTTGACAAAAATATCGCTGTTTGAGGACAATTTGTAATCCCATCTCGATGGTGCGGTTATAGTCAGCTAAGGATTCTACAGCTGTTTGATATTGTCTGATATTGACAGCGGCGAGGGCTTTCATGGTTTTGACTACAGACTGTAAATCTTGAACAGTACCAATTTGAGCTAATAATGATTCAATTGTGGGCATTTTCTGATTCCTCGGACTGGTGGGGGTGCAAAAAAGCTATGGCCTGTTGGACTAGATTTAACAAAGCGTTTTTATCTTCATCTCTGAGCTTTTCACCTCCTTGAATGCGATCGCTCACTTGGGGTAATTGTTCTGTAACTTTTTGGCGAACTGCTCTAGCCGCTTCCTCAATTTTATCTAGTGGGATGTCGTCAAAAATACCCTCAGTTACAGCTAACAAGACAGCAATCTGTTCTTCTACAGGTAAGGGTTGATACTGGGACTGCTTGAATATTTCTCGCACACGTCTCCCCCGTTCCAAGGTGTGGCGGGTTTCTTCATCTAACTGTGTACCAAAGCGAGCAAAAACCTCGACTTCCTGAAATTGTGAGTAAGACAGCCGTAAATCTCCAGCTACAGCGCTATAGGCTGGTAACTGGGTTTTTCCACCGACTCTGGAAACTGACTTACCTACATCCACTGCGGGTAAAATACCTTTTTGAAACAAGTCGGGAGATAAATAAATCTGTCCATCGGTGATAGAAATTAAGTTAGTGGGAATATATGCAGAAATGTTCTGCGCTTGGGTTTCCACAATTGGTAATGCAGTGAGTGAACCACCCCCAAGTTCTTCTCGCAGGTGGGTAGCACGTTCTAATAGTCGGGAGTGAATGTAGAAAATGTCACCAGGATAGGCTTCTCTCCCAGGGGGGCGGCGTAATAACAGTGAGAGTTCCCGATACGCCCAGGCGTGATGGGTTAAATCATCGTAGACAATTAATACATCCCGGCCTTGTTCCATGAAGTACTCAGCAATTGTTGTGGCGGCGTAGGGGGTGATATATTGTAATCCCGGCGGATCTTCCCCAGATGCTACTACGACAATGCTATATTCCATGGCGTTATGGTTGCGTAGGTCGGCTATTACCTTGGCTACGGCTGAGGCTCGTTTACCAATGGCGCAGTAAATGCAAATGACATTTTTGTGCTTTTGATTGATTATAGTGTCTGTGGCGATCGCAGTTTTACCAATTTGGCGATCGCCTACAATTAACTCTCGTTGTCCCCTACCAATAGGCACCAAAGCATCAATCACTTTTATACCTGTCTGTAAAGGTACTGTTACGGGGGCACGATCCATAATTGCTGCGGCTTGTCTTTCCACAGGAAGACGTTCTGTATACTTAATTTCACCTTGATTATCCAGGGGCTTGCCTGTAACATCTAGTACACGTCCCAAAAGTGTTTCGCCGACAGGTACATCTAAAACTCTGTGAGTGCGTTGTACCTCTTGTCCGGCGGCTATGTGTGTACTATTACCCAATAATATAACACCAATTTCCGTAGCATCTAAGTTAAAAGCAATTCCTAATACATCCCCCGAAAAGCGTAATAGTTCATCGGCTTTGACGCTGGATAAACCCGATACGTTGGCAATTCCTTGATATACGGATTTAACTATGCCAATTTCACAAGTTTTTATCTGGGGTTGGTGGTTATCTAATACTTGTTTCAGGTTTGTAAAGGTATTATTTAGGACTGTTTGTAAGGACTGTTGTTTGTTCATGAGATTTGTCTCACGTGGAGGCACAGTGGCGAAAAGGAGGATAATTTTAATTCGTGCTTTGTTTGATGATGGCGGAGAATTCTTCTGAGAGGGTTTCTAGGTAGTCGTTGAATGTCCAGGAAACTTGATAATTGGATATTTGTAGTTTTATACCGCAGATGTTATCTGAGGATATGGTAAATTTGATATTTTTATCTTGACTGATTTTTTGGTCTTCCAAGGTATTAACAATTTTTGCTCGCTCAGGTGGGGAAATATCAAAACTGCTATAAATAACAATTTCTGGCGATGATTGGTTTACCAGTGTTTGAATTTCTGTTCTATCTATTTTTTGCAGACGATTTAAAAATACCTTGATCACTTGTTGTTCTAAACTTGCATCTGCTAAATCTTGCAAAGCACGGCGGGTAATTGCATAGGTTTGTTCCTGTACTTGTTGGCGCAAACTTGTTAAAAATTCATCTTGATCCCGCTCAATTGCTTCCCGCCATCTTATCTGCATCGATTCAATTTCTTGGCGCGCTTGGTGGATTAATTGTTGACGTTCTTCGTCGGCTGTGGCTCTAGCTTGATTGATTAAAGTAGCACGTTGTTGATTTAATTCTTGTTGCTGTCGGCGATATAATTGAGCTTCTTGTTCTGCTTCTTCCTGTTTTAATTGTGCTTCTTCCCAGCGATTGGTAATTTTTCGCTGGCGTTCTGCCATAGTTTTAGTTATGGGTTTGTACAAAAACCGCCACAGCAAAAAAACTAAAATTAGGAAGTTGATAATTTGAGCGATGACTGTAAACCAATCAATCAGCATAGATAATCTCACCCTGAATTATTTGCTAGTAAAATAATCCCAAAAAGGATTAGCAAAAATCAAAATCATTGATACCACAAAACAATAAATAGCCGTAGACTCAATAATTGCCAAACCCACAAATAAAGTGCGAGTAATAGTGTTAGCTTGGTCTGGTTGTTGAGCTATTGCGCCCAAAGCCCTGGCCACTGCCCAACCTTCAGCAATAGCCGGACCGACCGAACCAATTGCAATAGTCAAGCCAGCAATAATAATAGAAACCATACCAATCAAACCAATATTATCAATATTCATCTGTGTTTATCTGTGTATATAGCATTTACCATGCTCGTGAGGTACATTTTTTTTTAGTTTGAGGGAACAGGGAATAGGGAATAGGGAATTGGTGTGTACTTCATGAGCCTGAAAAAGGCTATATCTTTGGACAAATAGATTACAATTTACTTCCTACCTTACCCTATAAGCCCGAGTTGCAGAGGCAATATATACCATAGCCAAAATTGCGAAAATATATGCTTGAATAATCCCAATTAACAGCCCCAATAACCTAATTATAATCGGAAAAAATAAAGGCACAAGAGAAACCAAAATAGCCACTAACATAGAACCACTCATAATATTACCAAACAAGCGCACAGCTAAAGCCAGAGTCCGGGAGAATTCGCTAATAATATTAAAAGGCAACATTAAAGGTGTAGGCTGAATATAATTTCTGAGATAACCTAATAAACCTCGATTGAGAATCCCAAACAAGGGCACAGCTACAAAGACAGACAGAGCTAAGGCCGCTGTAGTAGAGAGGGAACCTGTGGGAACTTGATAACCAGGGAAAATAGTCAGTATATTAGCGAGAGCTATAAACAGAAACAAAGTACCGACAAAAGGCAAATATTGATTTGGTTCTTGTTGACTGACTTCTCTAATTTGCTGGTTGATGGTATCTATAATAGGACTTACGCATTGACAAAAAACATGATCTATGATGGCTAGATCATGCGATCGCTATTAAGATTAGCAAAAATATGCTCACGGACAACAGAAGTAAATAGATTCCTCTGTACTTCATACCAATTGCTAATTATATTT
>NZ_JANQDG010000063.1:0-90901 GCF_029891665.1 Anabaenopsis sp. FSS-46
CAAGGCTATCCATTACCCGGATCTTTCTTAACATTCGTGAGAGCGATCGCTCGCAAACCCCCAAACCTTAATCCTCCGTTGATGATTATCAATAAAATAAGGTTTTTATCAATAAGAATAAGGTACATTTTGTCAAGAGTATGGAAATTTTCAAGCGTTGAAACCGTTGCCACATAAATGTTTCAAGATTGTTAAGAAAAATGTGGGTAATGAATAGCATCACAAGGGGAGGGCTGGGGTCGGTTTATGTTACAATCACCTACAATCCGTGACCAGAAGGTTGCAAAAAACCTAAGAAAATCAGATATCCAGATTAAAAACTACTTTCAACAATCGGAACTATAGGCTCAAATGGTGGAGGCTCAGGATTAAGTAACTGCTCCCAATTCTTAATTTGCTGCTGCGCTGTATTATAAGCAGAACTACCTCGGGGAATTAACTTCGCCGTCTCAATCGCCCTGGCAAGATTAGAATTACTCTGAGAATTAGCAATGCTTAATAACTGCTGACTCCATTGGTTAACGGCAAAATTCACATCCATGCGTAAAGTGCTACTTCTGGGAACACGATTCGCTATGGCGATCGCTTGAGATAAGGCTTCTGGCGTACCGCCACCTGCTACCTGTTGCGCCCTAGCCCAGTTTTCTCTAGCACGGATTTGTCCTTGCCAATTACGTATATTGTTTCTAGCTTCCCCAGAAAGCGATCGCCCCGATGATGCAATCGGTTGTATTGTATTAATAGCAGCAGTAAAATTACCACCTTGGGCTAACATTCTGGCTCTATCTAAATATGGCTGATCTTGTGTGCGCTCAATGGTATCTGTCCACTGCCTAATTCTGCTCTGTGCCTCAGAATACAAGGCCCGACCCTCACGGATTTGTCTAGCTTCAGATATTGCGGCTTGCAAAGCATTAATATCATTTGAAGGCCATGCTAATTGTTGAGCCCGTTCTAAAATCGGTCTATCTTCAATAGTCTGAACTTGGTCACGCCAACGGTTAATCTCCGTCCTCGCTTCCGCAGCCCGGGGACTATTACCAGAAACTAACTGCGCTTCAGCAATAGCGGCTGTCAAGTCTTCGATTGTCCCTGGACTAGCAAGTGTCCTGGCTCTTTCCAAACGTGCCACATCTTCAATTTCCACTTGCCAACTAGCAATTAACCCCTGTGCTTCACCATAAATTGCTCTGGAAGCATCAACTTGTTGCGCCTCAAAGATTGCTGTTTCTAAACCAGACACAGTACCAATCCATGCATTCCTTTTGGCCTCAGTTAAAGTAATAAAGTCTTTCACTTCTACCTGCAATTGGGCATTATCTGGGATTTGTCTGGCAATATCTATAGCTTTTCCCGCATCCCTCCTATCCAGGCTTGCTTGTGCCAAATCCAGCATTTTTCGCCCAATTTCAGGAATCAACTCTTGTGCTTGTTGATAAAGGTAGCTTTCCGGACTGAGGGACTCAGAAAGTTCAATCGCTTTTAATAAGTTATCTGAAACTCTGGTATTTGCTAAACGTTCCGCATTTGCTAACTTATCAGCATCTTCCCTTGTTGATGTAATTAATTTATCTAATTGATTATACTTAACGCCAGACCAGTACTCATTATCTACACCCATTAATTGAGCGGCTAGGATAGATGCTGATTGCCAACGCTGTTTTTTTAGTTCCTCTTCAGTCTGCTTATATATGTCTTCCGCCTGAGACCAAATTAACTCCCATTTACTAACTTGTTCATCTACTAATTTATAAGCTGCCAAATGTTTAGGTATCTGACGGACAGTAGCTATGGCATCCTCTAAATTACCTGACTGAAAACTCTCGTCTGCAATCCGTAAAATGTCTTTCGACCATTCGGCAACAAAACGGTTAACTTCTCCCGCCAATGGGTGATCCTCTGATATTTTACTCACCAAAGCGATCGCTCGCAGTAAATCATCCACATTTTGCCCAGCAGCTAACTTCTGAGCGCAGTATAACCTCACTGAAGCGCTGACAAAAGGTCGAGAAATTGCAGTACAAGTGGGACTACTTGGTAGTTTCAGCAACACTGTCATTGCTACGAACCCGATACTACCAGGTATCAATGTTAATATTAATCCCCACAAAAACCAGTTTTTCATCCAGCCGGGGGATTTCCCAGACTTTTGACCGGGTACACTAGTTGCGGCTGACTGCTGATGTAAAGGTAATTCGTAACTGTCTTGTTGTTGTCGATTCACTGACTTAGAGGTTGAACCATTAGCCTGCACACCAAATGCTTGAGTTTTAGCGAATTGTGGCATTGGGGATAACCCTATCATATCATCTGGCTCTCCTGCTTTAGATGGAGGCCAATTTTCTAGAATATCCCGCTGTGTCATCTCTCACACCAAAGTAGTTGAATAGTTAACTGTTCTATGCTGATATGATGCCGTCATAGTAACTCGTTGATAATTCCAAAGGTACCTGATTCAATATTCTCCGACTACAGATACCATGAAAATTATCATCTTTTTGTATTATTATAGACTTTAGCCAGAAACCGAAGATTCTGTTTCCAAATCAACAATTAATTTAGCTAGCTGATTGCTACTTGCTTGATAAACCTCGCCGCAAAACTCACAAGTTGCTTCTGCACCATTATCTTTAATTATCATATCTTGTAATTCCTCCGCTCCCAGCATTTTTAATGCTCCTAGTACGCGGTCAAAAGAACAACCACAGTGGAAGCGCAACATTTGACGTTCCGGAAATATTGACAGACCCATGTCTCCGAGTAAGTCATCAAAAATTTCTGGTAAAGTCTTACCAGCTTGTAATAATGGGGTAAATCCGGATAAACTAGATACACGAGACTCCAATGTTTCTACTAGGGCTTCATCTCTAGCAGCCTTCGGTAAAACTTGCACTAGCAATCCCCCAGCAGCAGTTACACCACTTGCTCCTACAAACACCCCTAAAACTAAGGCTGAAGGTGTTTGTTCAGAATTAACTAAGTAATGCGCCACATCATCCCCTATTTCCCCCGATACCAGCTCTACGGTACTAGAGTAAGGGTAGCCATAACCAATATCTCGCACTACATAGAGATAGCCCTTACCCACTGCACCACCAACATCCAACTTACCTTTTTCATTAGGAGGCAATTCTACAGATGGGTTGGCCACATAGCCCCGTACTGTTCCATCTAAACCAGCATCTACAAGGATACCACCCAGAGGACCATCGCTCTTGATGCGGACATTCACTCTAGAACCAGGTCGCTTCATACTAGAAGCCATCAACAAGCCACCCGCCATAGTCCGCCCTAGTGCTGCTGTTGCCACATAGGACAGCCCATGACGTTGCCGTGCTTCTTCTGTTAAACGATTAGTAATAACACCTACAGCACGAATACCACCATCGGCAGCTGTGGCACGAATTAATTGATCAGCCATGAAAAACCTTACGTTTCTTAATAAGCCTACATTCTCTATTTTAAGTAGAAAACGACTCTCTGATTACGCCCCGTCCCATGCAGAATATGATTGTATTTGCAATACTAGAACTACAGTGCACCGAAATTCGGACTTAAACCTTAAATAATTATTAAGAAATGCTTGGTAATTTTCAAAAAAGTCAACTAAGAATAGAAATCACAGCCTCCGCCAGTGCAATTCGTAATAGTTTGCAACACCCCGATAAACTAGCCCAATGGCTGGTAGGACAAACTTTTACCCCAGGAATGCCAGAAGAACTGCACACTGGCTTTCAGTTTACAACCTGGACTGGCCCAATTGCAATTCATCATCAAGTAGATGTGGCGAAACCTAATTGTTTGCGGTTGCTACTTAGTGGAGGTATTGATGGCTTTCATGAATGGTACTGGGGAGAAGGTTGGGTTCAGTCCCGCTTGGAAGGGGTTTCAATTCTTCCTTTAAATCTAGGTCATACCCTAAGTTTGTTAAGTTTGCGGCAGTTTTTAGTCAATTAATTAATGCGAAAGAGGCCTTTAATCGCTTTTACACAAAAGCCCGTGATTAATCGCCTCCAGGAAAAACTGATCCTTAAATTTTACCCCATGTTCCTTAACTGCTTGTCAGGTTGGTTTCACCACGAACACCGAACAATTAGCCTCCTCCACTACTTGAGTGCTCACAGAACCCAAAACAATTCGCTTCATCCCAGTTAACCCGCGACTACCAATGATAATTAGATCCGCCTTGTAAATGTTAGCAAGACGAATAATTTCTTCGGCAGGATCTCCTGTTACCAATTCTAATTCACTCTTAAATGTTAATTTTTCCTTATAATTTAACAGTAGTTTTTCAATATGGAAATCAGGCAGGTTGGAAGATTCTCGATGATCGCTATCTGTGGATAGTTGCATCTTTGACTCTGGCGTGGGAAATACATGACACAGAATGACCTTGGTATCACAGGAAAACACCAAGTCATTTAAACTGTCAATGACTCGTTCTGCAATTTCCGATCCGTCAAGAGCTACCAAAACATTTTTTAGCACCACTGATCTCCTCAAAGGTATAACCCTTTAATATAATTCCCTGATACAAGTTATTGTCACTTATAACCCTGCTCTATTGTGGCTACTGAGTGACAATCTTCTATTGTGCCTCCACTGAGTAAGTTTTTACAATAGATTATCCAAAAAATCAACATTGATAATTACTCTTGCTGCTGAATTCTCCGTCGCACTGAATCTCTATGAGATGGTAGTCCTTCCATTGTTGCTAAAGCGTCAATTGCCCCAGCTACCTTTTCCAGTGCTGTCTGTGAGTATTGAATAATACTGGAATGTTTAAGAAAGGTTTCTACTCCTAAAGGTGAAGCATAACGAGCAGCACCGGAAGTTGGCAATATATGGTTAGGCCCGGCCAAATAGTCTCCTAGGGCTTCTGGTGTTGAGTCCCCTAAGAATATTGCCCCAGCGTGGCGAATATCCGCAAGTAATCCCCAGGGATCTTGAACTTGTAATTCTAGGTGTTCTGGGGCGAATTCATTAGAAAATGCTGCTGCTGCCGATAAGGATTCTACAACTACAATTAAACCATAGTGGGCGATCGCCTTCTCCGTGTCTATCCGTCGTGGATGATCTACTAACTGTCTTTCCACCGCTACTTGTACGTTTTTGGCTAAAGCTGTATCTGTGGTCAACAAAATCGCCGCCGCCATTGGGTCATGTTCTGCTTGGGCTAACAAGTCCACCGCCACATTTACAGGATTTGCTGTTTCATCGGCAATAATTAAAACTTCACTCGGACCGGCTAGGGAATCAATGCCGACAGTGCCGTAAACTAGTTTTTTCGCTAAGGTGACATATATATTGCCCGGACCGGTAATTACGTTCACTTTCGGAATCGTATCTGTACCATAGGCTAAAGCCGCGATCGCTTGTGCCCCTCCCACACGATAAATTTCTCTTATCCCCGCTTCTTGTGCGGCCACCAAAACAGCCGGGTTAATTGCTTTTCTGTTACCCTGTGGTGTTACCATTACTACACGCGGTACACCAGCCACTTTAGCTGGAATAGCATTCATAAGCACAGTACTCGGATAAGCTGCGCGACCGCCAGGAACATATAAACCAGCACAGTCTACAGGAGTATAGCGTTTGCCCAGCACGACATCATCATCACCAAAGTGTACCCAACTTTTCGGCACACGCTGCCGGTGAAATGCTTCAATCTTGCAGCTAGCCAACTGAATCGCCTGGAGTAGCTCCCGCGATACTTGTTGGTAGGCTGCATCCATTTCCGAGCCAGTAACACGCAACTCCTCTGGTTTCAGGGTTTGGTTATCGAATTCAGCTGTATAATGCAAAACAGCTTTGTCGCCTTGGCGCTTCACTGCTTGCAGTACTTCGCGCACAGTTGCTTCTTTGTGAAGCACGTGTTCATCGTGAGTACGGTTGCAGATACGTTGCAGTTCTGATACAACATCTGCCTGCTGAGTAATGATTCGCAGCATGGAGTAAGGATAATGCCAAAATTTAGGATATTCCCGCCTGAGAATTAGTCTTAACTCTTCAACCATGAGGTTATCGAGATCGTCCTAACTCTCTTCTATAGCTTAACCTGGATTTTTTTTAATACTTCCAAGGCTACCAACAGTAGTTTTCACTTAAAGTCTAAGCCTAGCTTACTGGCTACTTTTCACCTGAAAAGACCACGGTGGTTTTAACCACTAAGTCGCTTCCCTCTCAGGGCTAAAGCCGCTGAGTTTCCCGCTTATCGCGATATTTTTATGGGTACCTTATCTTAACGCATTTTAGCCAATGAGTACACGCCAACGGTAAAGTTGTCAAGGATACTTTAATTGATCATGAGGCTTTGTGGAGTAACGCCGCAGACCACACTACCCCCGTCTGTTCCATAGTCGTAATCCTACTTGCCACTCTCTACTGCCCATAGCGATAGCGTGGCGTTAGCCATAGAAAAAGTTTTTTTTGATAAATTCCGACATTGGCAGTATGAGTGCTATATTAGTAAGTCTAGTAGTGTGTGTACATATTAATAGTATTTCTGGAATTGACCGTGGCGAATACAAAATCTGCTCTTAAACGCGCCCAAATCGCAGAACGCAATCGTCTGCGGAACAAAGCTTACAAATCAGCAGTAAAAACGCTGATGAAAAAATACTTTAGCGCTGTAGATGTCTATGCAGCTAATCCTAACTCAGATTTAGAGAAAGAGGTACAGGTGCGGCTGTCTGCGGCTGTCAGCAAAATTGACAAAGCGGTCAAGCGCGGTGTTCTACATCCGAACAATGGCGCTAGAAAAAAATCAAGACTGGCTCGGAAACTCAAGCCACTCACCCCAGCATCTGCTGAGTAGTTCAAGTGTATGGCTTACGCCACGCTACTCTATCAGTAATCAGTTACTCTGACTGATTACTGGTCAGGGAATCATAAAAACCGATCTAGCATCAGGGTAGCCCTTGGCGTTGCGACATAAGAACTCATGAGCAAAAAGGACAATGCAAGCCTCCCGCCCACGGGTGGTCTAATTTTGATTGATACTCACGTCCATCTGAATTTTGATACATTCAAGGGGGATTTAGCAAGAGTGCGATCGCGATGGCAAGAAGCAGGTGTAGTGCGTTTAGTACATTCGTGCGTCGAACCGTCAGAATTTTCGGGGATCAAATCCTTAGCGCACCAGTTACCGGAACTCAGCTTCTCCGTTGGTTTACATCCTTTGGATGTTGACAAGTGGGGGAGCGATACAGCCGTGCAAATCAAATCTTTGGCTAGTTCTGAAGCGAAGGTGGTAGCCATTGGGGAGATGGGTATGGATCTCTATAAGGCAGATAACTACGCAGCACAGCGCATAGTGTTTGAAGCACAATTGGCGATCGCTAGCCAACTCAATTTACCGGTGATTATCCATTGTCGTAATGCCGCGCGGGAAGTGAGGGAAATATTGCTACAGTGGCGGGAAAAGATGGGAGAAATCCCCAGAGGTGTCATGCATTGTTGGGGTGGAACACCAGAAGAAACTCAATGGTTTATGGACTTAGGTTTCTATATTAGCTTTAGCGGAACGGTAACATTCAAAAATGCCAAAGCCATACAAGCTTCAGCCGCGATCGTCAGAGGCGATCGCCTACTAGTGGAAACAGACTGCCCATTTTTGTCCCCTGTCCCTAAACGGGGTGAAAAGCGGAATGAGCCAGCCTATGTCCGTTATGTGGCGGAAAAGGTAGCCGATTTGCGTGGGGAGACTTTAGAAGCCATTGCTACTCAAACTACTGAAAATGCTTGTAAATTATTTGGATTAGTGGGTGTGACCGGGTTCCCAGATGTGAAACATAGATATCAACTACCATAAATGGGGATATTACTAAAGCCGCCCCTGGTGAAATTCCTCCCTTTTTGTGTGGGAGGCGGCTTTGATCAAGGTCTAACTCCGGCAGGACAAGGTTATGCTAAGATGAATCCCTTCAAAACTTGAATAAGCGATAATCAAAAAGGAAGGAATTACAAACTCTTAAGCTTGATTTTGTCATGTGATCAACTTGATCATCCCCCTGATCTCAACAAGCGGATGTTTTGATTTTATGACTGGTTTGGCAGTTTGACTTTCGCTGGTGACTTTGTTTAAAACTGCGCATGGAGCAATACTCAACCTATAGAAATTTGTTAAGGGTAAATCATGTCGCGTGTTATGGCGTGATCTGGGGTAGTCGATAGAAATGGAGCAAAACAGAGCAACAATGTGACACGTCAATTTTAACGAGGTGCTATGCTTTTTACCTGTTTATGAACAGACAAATGTAACTATAAATGGTGCGTTAATGTGATGAGGAAAGAGATGGGAAAATTCCCGGCTTTTTTATGATATCTAGTAGCTCTTCGTAAGTGATGTTAGCTCCTTTAATTTCTGGATTTTAGCGCAGCTGCTAGGGAGATAAGTGAGCCAATTTAGCTTTTGTCAAAAACTTTCTTTTTAGCTTAAATGGCAAGGTTTGTTTAGGTGTGGAAAAGGGAACAGGTCTTTCTAGAGGTGATAGATATAATGCGCTGAGTTGGGGAATGGGGAAAAAC
Organism: Anabaenopsis sp. FSS-46; assembly: GCF_029891665.1. NCBI lineage: Bacteria > Bacillati > Cyanobacteriota > Cyanophyceae > Nostocales > Nodulariaceae > Anabaenopsis > Anabaenopsis sp. FSS-46. Next base: position 8,530 of record NZ_JANQDG010000063.1, read on the forward strand.
CAGACTTTTGCAGGGTCTAATAAACAATTTTAGGTAGATTGATTGAGGGTAGGGTTATGACTACAGATAAATATATGGAATCGGCTTTTTTATTACCGGATTTGATTGAAATCCAGCGATCAAGTTTCCGCTGGTTTTTAGAGGAGGGGCTGATAGAGGAATTAAATTCTTTTAGCCCAATTACGGATTACACGGGCAAATTAGAGTTACATTTTTTAGGACATAACTATAAACTGAAAGAGCCAAAGTACAGTGTTGAGGAGTCGAAACGACGTGATAGTACTTACGCTGTACAAATGTATGTGCCTACACGTTTATTGAATAAAGAAACCGGGGATATTAAGGAACAAGAGGTATTTATTGGCGATTTGCCTTTGATGACTGACCGTGGGACTTTTATTATTAATGGGGCTGAACGGGTCATTGTTAATCAAATAGTGCGATCGCCCGGAGTTTACTACAAGTCGGAAATAGACAAAAACGGACGACGTACTTATTCAGCCAGCTTAATCCCTAATCGGGGGGCTTGGCTAAAATTTGAAACTGACCGTAATGATTTAGTCTGGGTACGCATCGACAAAACCCGCAAGCTCTCAGCCCAAGTGCTATTAAAAGCCCTAGGCTTATCCGACAACGAAATATTTGACGCCCTGCGCCACCCGGAATATTTCCAAAAAACTATTGAGAAGGAAGGTCAATTTTCCGAAGAAGAAGCCCTAATGGAATTGTACCGGAAATTACGCCCCGGTGAACCACCCACAGTACTAGGGGGACAACAGCTGTTAGATTCCCGCTTTTTCGATGCCAAACGTTACGACCTTGGTCGCGTGGGTCGGTATAAACTCAATAAAAAATTAAGGTTGTCTGTTCCTGACACTACCCGCGTCTTAACCCCTGTGGATATTCTAGCATCTGTAGACTATCTAATTAATCTAGAATATGACATTGGGAATATCGACGATATCGACCACCTAGGTAATCGTCGGGTTAGAAGTGTGGGTGAACTACTACAAAACCAAGTACGAGTGGGGTTAAACCGCCTAGAGCGGATTATTCGGGAACGGATGACAGTATCTGATGCAGAAGTTTTAACTCCAGCATCATTGGTTAATCCTAAACCATTAGTAGCAGCAATCAAAGAATTTTTTGGCTCCAGTCAATTAAGCCAGTTTATGGATCAAACAAATCCTTTAGCGGAACTGACCCACAAACGCCGCTTAAGCGCACTTGGTCCGGGAGGTTTAACACGCGAACGGGCTGGGTTTGCAGTGCGAGACATTCACCCTTCCCACTATGGCAGAATTTGCCCCATTGAAACACCAGAAGGACCAAACGCGGGGTTAATCGGTTCATTAGCAACACATGCACGGGTTAACCAATATGGATTTTTAGAAACTCCTTTTAGACCCGTAGAAAATGGTCGGGTACGCTTTGATTTACCGCCAGTTTACATGACAGCAGATGAAGAGGACGACCTGCGGACTGCCACCGGCGATATACCTTTAGATGAAAATGGCTACATTAAAGGACCCTCTGTACCTGTGCGCTACCGCCAAGACTGGGCAACCACAACCCCAGAACAAGTGGATTATGTAGCAGTTTCCCCAGTACAAATTGTTTCAGTAGCCACAAGCATGATTCCATTTTTGGAACATGATGACGCCAACCGCGCTCTTATGGGTTCCAATATGCAACGCCAAGCTGTACCGCTGTTAAAGCCGGAGCGTCCTTTGGTGGGTACTGGTTTAGAAGCTCAAGGTGCAAGGGATTCGGGGATGGTGATTGTTTCCCGCACCGATGGAGAAGTTACCTATGTGGATGCTACGGAAATTCGGGTTAAGCCTTTCAATGACTCTCCAGAAATTAAGTATCGCCTGTCTAAATACCAAAGGTCTAATCAGGATACTTGTTTAAATCAAAAACCTCTGGTTAGGATTGGCGAGCGGGTGATCGCCGGTCAAGTGCTTGCGGATGGCTCTTCTACCGAAGGTGGGGAGTTAGCGTTGGGTCAAAATATCATTGTCGCTTATATGCCCTGGGAGGGTTATAACTACGAGGATGCGATTTTGATTTCGGAGCGATTAGTGCAGGATGATGTTTATACTTCGATTCATATTGAGAAATATGAAATTGAGGCCAGACAAACTAAACTAGGACCTGAAGAAATCACTAGAGAAATTCCCAACGTGGGGGAAGATGCTCTACGCCAACTAGATGAGCAGGGAATTATTCGGGTTGGTGCTTGGGTCGAATCCGGAGATATACTAGTTGGAAAGGTTACACCAAAGGGAGAGTCTGACCAACCACCGGAAGAGAAGCTTTTACGGGCTATTTTTGGCGAGAAAGCGCGAGACGTGCGGGATAATTCCCTACGGGTTCCCAATGGAGAAAAAGGACGCGTAGTTGATGTTCGTTTATTTACTAGGGAACAAGGTGATGAGCTACCCCCCGGGGCTAATATGGTCGTGCGGGTGTATGTAGCCCAGAAGCGTAAAATTCAGGTGGGAGATAAAATGGCGGGTCGCCATGGAAACAAGGGGATTATTTCCCGGATTTTACCCGTCGAAGATATGCCCTATTTGGCTGATGGATCTACCGTGGATATTGTCCTTAATCCATTAGGTGTACCTAGCCGGATGAATGTTGGTCAGGTGTTTGAGTGTATGTTGGGCTGGGCAGCCCACACCATGGGAGTGAGGTTTAAAATTACACCTTTTGATGAGATGTATGGTGAAGAGACCTCCCGGACTTTGGTACATGGGAAGTTACAGGAGGCAAGGGATGAAACGGGTAAAGACTGGGTGTATAACCCTGATAACCCGGGTAAGATTATGGTGTTTGATGGTCGGACTGGAGAGGCTTTTGACCGACCGATTACAGTAGGGGTGGCTTATATTCTCAAGCTAGTACATTTAGTCGATGATAAAATTCACGCCCGCTCCACAGGTCCATATTCTTTGGTAACTCAGCAACCCTTGGGGGGTAAAGCTCAACAGGGAGGGCAAAGATTTGGAGAGATGGAGGTTTGGGCGTTGGAGGCTTTCGGAGCAGCTTATACCTTGCAGGAGTTGCTGACAGTCAAGTCTGATGATATGCAGGGACGGAATGAGGCCTTGAATGCGATCGTTAAGGGTAAGTCAATTCCTCGACCTGGAACGCCGGAATCATTCAAGGTTTTGATGAGAGAGTTGCAGTCTTTAGGTTTAGATATTGCTGTCCATAAAGTTGAGACCCAATCTGACGGTAGTTCCTTGGATGTGGAGGTGGATTTAATGGCGGATCAATCTGTCCGACGTGCTCCTTCGCGTCCTACTTATGAGTCTCTAAGTCGTGATTCTTTGGAGGAAGACTAAAAAAACTTGTACACATGACCGTTGACGGTTGACCGTTGACGGTATTTTTCAGTTAACGGTCAACTGTTAACTGTGAAGGCGTTTAAGGATTTATTCATGACTAAGGAAATATGAGAACAATACAGTCAAATCAGTTTGATTATGTCAAAATCGGTTTAGCATCACCCGAACGTATTCGCCAGTGGGGTGAGCGAACCTTACCTAATGGTCAGTTGGTGGGGGAAGTCACTAAACCTGAGACTATTAATTACCGTACTCTCAAGCCGGAGATGGATGGCTTGTTCTGTGAGCGGATTTTTGGACCCGCCAAAGATTGGGAATGTCACTGTGGCAAATACAAACGAGTCCGTCACCGTGGTATTGTTTGTGAACGCTGCGGCGTGGAGGTAACGGAGTCGCGAGTACGTCGCCACCGCATGGGATATATAAAGCTAGCTGCCCCCGTCGCCCATGTTTGGTATCTCAAGGGTATTCCCAGTTATATTTCAATTCTGCTGGATATGCCTTTACGGGATGTAGAGCAGATTGTGTATTTCAATTCCTATGTGGTGCTTAGTCCTGGTAATGCGGAAACTTTAAGTTATAAGCAGTTGCTCAGTGAAGATCAGTGGTTAGAAATTGAAGACCAAATTTACAGCGAAGATTCGACACTGCAAGGGGTAGAAGTAGGTATTGGAGCAGAAGCCTTGCTGCGTTTATTAGCTGATATTAACTTAGAACAAGAAGCCGAAAACCTGCGGGAGGAAATTGCCGGGGCTAAGGGTCAGAAACGAGCTAAGTTGATTAAAAGACTGCGAGTCATTGATAATTTTATCGCCACTGGTTCTAAACCTGAGTGGATGGTTATGTCTGTGATTCCTGTGATTCCTCCAGATTTACGCCCAATGGTGCAGTTAGATGGGGGGAGGTTTGCTACTAGTGATCTCAATGATTTGTATCGCCGGGTGATTAATCGCAACAATCGGCTGGCGCGGTTGCAAGAGATTTTAGCCCCGGAGATTATTGTGAGGAATGAAAAGCGGATGCTGCAAGAAGCAGTGGATGCTTTAATTGACAATGGTCGGCGGGGTCGGACTGTGGTGGGGGCAAATAATCGCCCCCTCAAGTCGCTGTCTGACATTATTGAAGGTAAACAAGGGCGTTTCCGCCAAAATTTGTTGGGGAAGCGGGTTGATTATTCGGGACGTTCGGTAATTGTCGTCGGTCCGAAGTTGAATATTCACCAGTGCGGTTTACCCAGGGAAATGGCTATAGAACTATTTCAGCCTTTTGTGATTAATCGGTTAATCCGCAGTGGGATGGTGAATAATATTAAGGCTGCGAAAAAGTTGATTTCTCGTAACGACCCTAGTGTGTGGGATGTGCTAGAGGAGGTAATCGAGGGACACCCCGTAATGTTAAACCGGGCGCCTACCCTCCACCGTTTAGGTATTCAGGCTTTTGAGCCTGTTTTGGTCGAGGGTAGGGCGATTCAGTTACACCCCTTAGTTTGTCCGGCTTTTAATGCTGATTTTGATGGTGACCAAATGGCTGTGCATGTGCCTTTGTCTTTAGAAAGTCAGTCTGAAGCGCGGCTGTTGATGTTGGCTTCTAATAATATTTTATCTCCGGCTACGGGGAGACCGATTATTACTCCTAGTCAGGATATGGTGCTGGGGGCGTATTATTTAACTGCGGAAAACCCTCGGGCGACCAAGGGGGCGGGTAAGTATTATGCCTCTTTGGATGATGTGATTATGGCTTTCCATCAAGGGCAGGTTGATCTACACAGTTATATTTATGTCCGCTTTGATGGGGATGTGGAAACTGAGAAACCAGATGTGGAACCTCTGGAGGTGACGGAAAATGGTGATGGGACACGGACTGTGATGTATAAGTATCGCAGAGTCAGAGAGGATGCCCAAGGTAATTTAATCTCTCAATATGTCCGCACTACTCCGGGTCGTGTGATTTATAACAAGGCGATTCAGGAGGCTTTGGCAGTGTAAATTGTTGACTGTTGACTGTTGGGTGTTGGCTGTTGACTGTTGACTGTTGGGTGTTGAATTTTACAAGATAGGGAATTACTAATAATGACTAAGGAACAAGCTGTTTTTCGGAATCGGGTGGTTGATAAGGGTCAATTGAGAAAGTTAATTTCTTGGGCGTTTACCTATTATGGGACTGCGCGGACTGCGGTGATGGCGGATAAGTTGAAGGATTTGGGGTTCCGCTATGCGACTAAGGCAGGGGTGTCTATTAGTGTGGATGATTTGATGATTCCCCCAACTAAGCGATCGCTATTGGAAGCCGCAGAAGAGGAAATCCGGGCAACAGAGAACCGCTATCAACGGGGGGAAATAACAGAGGTGGAACGGTTCCAAAAGGTAATTGATACCTGGAACGGAACTAGTGAAGCCCTCAAGGATGAGGTAGTAGTGCACTTTAAAAGCACTGACCCTCTCAATTCTGTGTATATGATGGCTTTCTCAGGGGCGCGGGGAAATATTTCCCAGGTGCGCCAGTTGGTGGGTATGCGGGGTTTGATGGCTGACCCGCAGGGGGAAATTATTGATTTACCGATTAAGACCAATTTCCGGGAAGGTCTGACGGTAACTGAGTATATTATTTCTTCTTACGGTGCACGTAAGGGATTGGTAGATACAGCTTTACGGACGGCGGATTCTGGTTATCTGACCCGGCGGTTGGTAGATGTTTCCCAGGATGTAATTATTCGGGAAATTGACTGCGGTACTACCAGGGGTATTCCTTTACGTGCCATGACGGAGGGGGGTAAGATTTTGATTCCTCTGTCTCAACGGTTGCTAGGGCGGGTAATTGCTGAAGATGTGGTGCATCCTGAAACAAGAAAAGTAATTGCGCCCCGGAATACTCCGGTGTCGGATGAGTTGGCGGATAAAATCCATGAGGCTGGGGTGACTGAGGTGGTAGTGCGATCGCCTTTAACCTGTGAAGCTGCGCGTTCTGTGTGTCAACATTGTTACGGCTGGAGTTTAGCCCATGCCAAAATGGTAGACTTAGGGGAAGCTGTAGGCATTATTGCTGCCCAAAGTATTGGAGAACCAGGCACACAGTTAACAATGCGTACTTTCCACACCGGGGGTGTGTTCACCGGTGAAGTAGCGCAGCAGGTTCGTTCTAAGAGTGACGGTACTATCCGGTTCCCCCGGAAACTCCGCACCCGTACTTATCGCACGCGACATGGTGAAGATGCCTTATATGTTGAAGCTAATGGAGTCATTCATTTACACTCAGACCATGAAAGCCAAGTCGCCCAAGAAATCAATGTTACCCAAGGTTCTACCTTATACGTCCAGAATGGCCAGCAGGTAAAAATCGGTCAATTACTGGCGGAGGTGGCTCTAGGTGGAAGGACAACCCGCTTGAATACGGAAAAGGCGGTCAAAGATGTGGCTTCAGATTTGGCGGGTGAAGTGTTATTTGCAGAGGTTGTACCTGAACAAAAGACAGACCGCCAAGGAAACACAACTACGACGGCTGCCCGGGGTGGTTTAATTTGGGTATTATCTGGAGAGGTTTACAATTTACCACCGGGGGCGGAATTGGTGGTAAAAAATGGTGACCGAATTTCAGAAAACGGCGTTTTAGCAGAAACCAAGTTAACTACACAACATGGGGGTGTAGTACGGTTACCGGAAAATCTCCCAGGAAAGAATGCTAGGGAAATTGAAATCATCACAGCATCCGTCGTTTTAGACCAAGCTACGGTGACTGTGGAAAGTTCCCAAGGTCGGAACCACTATTTGATTACGACTAGTAATAACCAAGTTTTTAATTTACGGGCGACTCCGGGGACAAAAGTCCAAAATAGTCAAGTGGTAGCTGAACTAATTGATGACCGCTATCGTACAAATACGGGGGGTTTTCTAAAGTTCGCCGGTGTGGAGGTTCAGAAGAAAGGTAAAGCTAAACTGGGTTATGAGGTGGTTCAAGGGGGTACACTTTTGTGGATTCCGGAAGAAACTCATGAGGTGAATAAGGATATCTCCCTACTTTTAGTGGAAGATGGGCAATTTGTGGAGGCTGGTACTGAGGTTGTTAAGGATATTTTCTGTCAAACCAGCGGAGTGATAGAAATAACCCAGAAAAACGATATTCTCCGGGAGGTGGTGATTAAGCCGGGTGAGTTGCTGCTGATGGATGCGGGACTTACTACTGACGCTGGGGATTTGGAGGAAATTATGGGAGTGGATAATACTTTTGTCCAACCGGGTCAGGAGTTTCGCGGTGCTGTGGCGACTGAGTTACGCTACATTCAGTATGTGGAAACTCCGGAAGGTCCTGCTTTATTAAGCCGTCCGGTGATTGAGTTTCCAGTACCTAATCATCCAGATGTTCCTTCAACAACATCTATTAGCCAACAAACTGGGCGATCTATACAAATGCGGGCGGTACAGCGTTTGCCTTATAAGGATTCTGAACGTGTTAAGTCTGTGGATGGGGTGGAACTTTTACGGACTCAGTTGGTTTTGGAGATTGAGCAAGATGGGGAACAAGACCATGGTGGTTCTCCTTTGGCTGCTGACATTGAGTTGGTACAAGATGCGGAAAATCCAGCAGTGCAGCGTTTGCAGCTGGTGATTCTGGAGTCTTTGGTAGTGCGGCGGGATATAGCGGCGGATGCTACTCAAGGGAGTACAGAAACTAGTTTGGAGGTGGAGGATGGGGATTGCATTGCCCGTGGATCTGTGGTTGCGCGTACTAAGATTCTTGCTAAGGAGGGCGGAATTGTCCGGGGGGTGAGAGAAGACCTAGAGTCGGTGCGGCGCTGTTTGGTTCTACGTGATGTTGACCAGGTGGTGGTGAGCAGCTGTAGCCAACCTAAGGTTAAGATGGGTGACTTGTTGGTCGAAGGGGCGGAGCTAGCTCCGGGGGTGTTTGCGCAGGAGTCGGGGCAGGTTTGGTCTGTGGTTCAGAGGAAGACAACTGCTGCGACTGGTGAGGATTCGGCTCTGGCTGGGCAGGAATATGCTGTTTATATCCGGGTGGGTCGCCCTTACCGTGTGAGTCCGGGGGCTGTTTTGCAGGTGGAAGATGGGGATTTGGTGCAGCGGGGAGATAATTTGGTTTTGCTGGTGTTTGAACGGGCGAAGACTGGGGATATTATCCAAGGTTTGCCGCGGATTGAGGAGTTGCTGGAGGCCCGTAAGCCTAAGGAGGCTTGTATTTTAGCTCGGCGCTCTGGGGAGTTGCAGGTGGTTTATGGTGATGGGGATGAGGCGATCGCCGGTAGAGTAGTTGAGGCGAATGGGGTGGTGACTGAGTACCCCCTAGGACCAGGACAAAATTTAATGATTCCAGATGGAGGGGCTGTTACAGCTGGAGAACCACTGAGCGATGGACCTTCTAATCCCCATGAAATACTAGAGGTTTTCTTTAGTCTAGGTTCAGAGGAGGGTGTTTATGCTTGTGCTAGTCATGCTTTGCAAAAGGTACAGACTTTTTTAGTCAATGAAGTACAGATGGTGTATCAGTCCCAGGGGATTGATATTGCTGACAAGCACATTGAGGTAATTGTCCGCCAGATGACTAACAAGGTCAGAATTGATGATGGTGGGGATACTACGATGCTTCCTGGGGAGTTAGTGGAACTGCGACAAGTGGAGCAGGTGAACGAGGCGATGTCGATTACAGGGGGGGCGAAGGCACAATATACGCCTGTGCTGTTAGGGATTACTAAAGCTTCTTTAAATACGGATAGTTTTATTTCTGCAGCTTCGTTCCAAGAAACTACTAGGGTATTAACTGAGGCAGCTATTGAGGGTAAATCTGATTGGCTGCGGGGGTTGAAGGAGAATGTCATTATTGGGCGCTTGATTCCTGCGGGGACTGGTTATAACACTTACGAAGAGCCGGGGGCTTTAGATGAATATGGGACGCCGGAGAGTAGCAGTGTTTTAGATGAAGTGGATGACCCCCTGGATATGGTGTTAGATGACCGCACAGCACGCAATTATAACTTGGACATTTCTAGTTTAGGGGAGGGTACTTTTGGTGCTCGACGTGGTGAGAGGTCAATTTTAGATGAGGAGGATGATTTAATTGCGGATGACATGGTCAACGATTTAGTTGCTGACGATGATGAATATGAAGATGATATAGATGAGGATGAGGATTTTTAAAACTTTGCACTCTCAGCTTTAGTATCCGGGGGGTTAAACCCCACGCGCCAACTCCTCCCTTTGTAACTATCCATTACCCGGATCTTTCTTAACATTCGTGAGAGCGATCGCTCGCCAACCCCCAAACCTTAATCCTCCGTTGATGATTATCAATAAAATAAGGTTTTTATCAATAAGAATAAGGTACATTTTGTCAAGAGTAGGGAAATTTTCAAGCGTTGAAACCGTTGCCACATAAATGTTTCAAGATTGTTAAGAAAAATTTGGGTAATGAATAGCCTTGTAAGGGGAGGGAACTGGATTTGATTGTTTATTGTGTGTTCCCCATTCCCCATTCCCCGTTCCCTGTTCCCTGTTTCCTAAGATAAAAATGACCTGTTGAAAACTTATCAAATATCCGATAAGAGGATATTTGAAAAAAGATAATCCTGCATCAAAGATTTCTTTACACCACCCGGTTACCTGTATTTAAGAGCTAACTAGATTTTGTGGTTTCCCCCTTGAGCCGGCGGGATTAAGGGGGTAAAACAGGAAATGGGTGGTTTCATAGCCAGATTTCTATCCCATCTGATATACATTGGGAAGGAAAGATATTTTGTAAATATTTATGACAATAGCGCTACTCAATAATCGCTATCAAGTTATTCAAGTGTTGGGTGCTGGTGGATTTGGAGAAACTTCCTTAGCTGAAGATACCCATATGCCTTCTCGTCGTCGCTGTGTAATTAAGCAACTCAAACCCATAGTGAATAATCCCTACAATCATCAAATGATTACACAAAGGTTTGAGAGGGAAGCAGCAACTTTAGAAGTCCTGGGGAGGGGTAGCGACCAAATACCGGAACTCTATGCTTACTTTGGTGAGCATGGAGAATTTTACTTGGTGCAAGAATGGATTCAGGGACAAACTTTGATTGACATTGTGGAAAGTCAGGGTTGTCAAACTGAAAGCAATGTGCGGGAAATTCTTTTGAGTTTGCTATCGATACTAATTTATATTCACAGTCAAGGTATTATTCACCGGGATATCAAGCCAGATAATATTATCCTGCGGTCGAGGGATAACAAGCCAGTTTTAATTGATTTTGGAGCAGTTAAAGAAACCGTCCGTTCTGTGGCCAGTTCTCCCCATCAAGGGAGTCGTTCCATGGTAATTGGTACCCCTGGATATATGCCTACTGAACAAGCTATAGGACGACCTGTTTACGCCAGTGATATCTACAGCCTAGGCTTGACTGCGGTTTATTTATTGACTGGGAAACACCCATCAGAATTAGCAACACACCCCCAAACTGGGGAAGTTCTCTGGGTGGATTTAGCCCCCAACGTCTCGCCACATTTAGCACAGGTAATTAATCAGTCAATTCAGCCCCATGTGAGCGATCGCTATAGCACCGCTAGTAAAATGCTCTATGCTTTAAAATCTGCTAGTGATACCGCGCAACAGTCTTCTATGACTACCGCCACAGTACATATTAGTCCTAAAAAAATATTATTAACTCACCAAACCCAGGCAATATCTTCTTTGCCAACTATTCCTACCAGCATCTGGCAAAAACCTGTTTTAATTATTGCTAGTTTATTGTTGGGTAGCGTCATAGGTGGGGTGGCAATTTCTAGCCTTACCCGTGAACAACAACCTCAAGTATCTCTGACGACATCATCACCACCCAGACCATTTTCCGAATCAACTGACATCAATCCGACTTCTTTACCAAACTCCTTACCTAAGGAACCTGCTGACACAGCATCTACTCTGCAACCTCCTGTAGAGCCGGTAGTACCTGTACAATCACAGCCCCAAGTAACTGCCAGATTTAAACTCACTCCAGAAACCCCACCACCACCCCCACAGCAAAACCAAGATGGGGCTCCTAGCAACAGCAAAATTTCCAGAGTACCAGCATTTCCTACAGGAACTTCTCAACAGACTGTTAAAGCAGTTTTAGGTCAGCCCAGTAGAAATTCCAGAGGGTTATGGAATACTCGAGCCTTTGTTTATCGGTTAGAAGATAATGTTGATCTTGGTTATTTATTTGACCAGAAAACCGGAGTCTTGCGCCAAACTGAAGCAACTTTTCCCCAATCTATCAACTCAGAAGTAATGCAAAAAACATTACAGGGAATGCTCAATGGTAATGCCAATAGTGATATCAAGCAAGGACTGCAAAAAGTACGCGATCGACAAACTCAGCGATATTCTTTTAAGGTTGGGGAATTAAAAGGTGTAATTGAACGCAACCAGCAGGATAGGATTTACATTGGTGTTTGGGATGCTGATTTGCATTAAAAAAAAGCCTGCACAAGCAGGCTTTTTCTGAGAGTCCCTAAACTACAAGTTTTAGAAGACAGTCTTGATTACTTAACAGTTACCTTACCGCCGGCTTCTTCGATGCGCTTCTTAGCATCTTCAGCCGCATCCTTAGCAATGCCTTCTTTGACGGCTTTGGGTGCTGATTCCACCAGATCTTTTGCTTCTTTGAGACCTAAACCAGTCAATTCGCGGACAATCTTGAGTACAGCAATCTTCTTGTCAGCAGGAACGGAATCTAGTACCACATCAAACTCGGTTTTTTCTTCCACTGGTTCAGCAGCAACAGCAGCACCAGGAGCCATCATCATCATCCCGCCAGCAGGTGCAGCAGCACTCACGCCGAAGGCTTCTTCAATTTGCTTAACTAACTCAGATGCTTCCAGCAGAGTTAGAGTTTTCAATTGTTCGAGAATTTGATCAGTTGTAGCAGACATTGATATAACTCCTGTAATCTAAATTGTGTTTTTGCCTAGTGAATGAAGGCAAAATTTGGTTTAATGCAGCTTACGCCACGCTCCGCTATGGACGAATTTTATTCAGCCGCACTTTCAGCGCTGTCACCTTGGTCTTTGTCAGCCACAGCTTGCAACGCACGAGCCAAAGAACTGGGAACTTCGTTGATACCCACAGCCAGTTTGGTAGCCAATCCGTTGATAGCTCCGGCAATTTGTGCCATGAGTTGCTCCTTGGATGGCAAGTCTCCTAAAGCCTTGACATCAGCTTCCTTGAGCAGGCGACCTTCCATAACCCCGCCACGAAGTTCTGTCTTCTTGGTGGCTTTCTGAAAGTCTTGATAAGCCTTAATTGCGGATGAAAAATCTTCTTTAACCAACAAAAAGGCAGAAGAACCTTGAAGCAATCCCGAAAGTGGTTGCCAATTCTCGTCACCCTCAATGGCAATGCCCATAAAGGTGTTTTTTGTTACCTTACAAACAGCGCCACTTGGACGTAAGCGCCGCCTTAGGTCGGTAATCTGAGCAACTGTTAACCCCTGGTAATCAATTACCAGTGCCAAAGTTGACTCACTCAAAGTTTCTTTGAGATCAGCTACTATCTCTTTTTTATTTTCTAGCGTTCTACCCATGCTTAGTTTTACCTCCAAGGGCAAAATCTTAATTTTCGACTAAGTAAAACTTGTTTAAATCTACTTATGGAGACTAAACTCGGTTTTACCTCCTGCGGGTTTTTGTTCACAGGTGTGAATTCGAGAGCAGCCAATTCAAAAATGTTAATACCATTTCTTTGTGCGCCGAATTTCTTTGTTTCTTCCCGTCCGGGTATTTTTTGCTTTTACTATCAGCCAGTCAAAACAATTAACCCCAGCTATACTAGCCGGGGTTTGACAGGAAAACTCTTAATACCTCGATATCTACACCTTAATGGGTAGTAATTCGTGGTAATTAGAGCTTTAACCTCGGCAGGATATTTGAGCCAATGGCTCCTGCTGTCTCCGGCTTGGCTTATTTAGTTTTGGGAGGAGTACAGTCTTGACTCAGGTGGAGAAATGGATGATTTCAACTATCTTTTCTCTTCTCTAGTCTCTAATACCCTTTAAGCTACTTCAGCGACTTTTAAATCCCGTAGAGCATTGATATCGACTTTAATTGATGGCCCCATAGTGGAAGCTACATAAATTGTTCGCCAATAACGACCTTTAGCCCCCGAAGGACGGTTACGGTCGATAGTCTCTTGCAACGCCTTTAAGTTTACCAACAAATCTTCCGGCGAGAAAGACACCTTACCAAACATAACATGGACAATACCAGTTCGATCAGCTCGGAATTCTAATTTACCCGCTTTGAATTCTGCGATCGCACTTGCTAAGTCAAATGTTACCGTTCCCCCCTTAGGAGATGGCATCAAACCCCGCGGACCAAGTAACTTACCCAGTTTTGCCACCTGTGGCATCACATCTGGAGTAGCGATTAGTTTATCGAAATCCATCATACCTTGTTGAATTTCGTTAATCAGCTCATCAGAGCCGACTAGATCTGCACCAGCATTGCTAGCTTCTGCAACTTTTTCACCTCGAGTAATTACCGCCACCCGCACAGTTTGTCCAGTACCTTTGGGCAGTGTTACCGTTGTCCGCAGTTGTTGGTCTGTATACTTGGGGTCAATACCCAGGCGGATATGCGCTTCTGCTGCTTCAGGAAACTTAGCTGTTGCCGTTTCTTTGAGCAGACTCAAAGCTTCTAATGGCGCATACTCCCTATCTTCTACTTTTTCTAGCAGCGCCTGCAAACGGCGCGATATTTTTTTTCCCATTTTTATCTCCTGGGGTAATTTGCGAGACTAAATCTCTCCCCCGATAAGTTTTTTTTATTTACTCGGCGATGGTCACGCCCATATTCTTCGCAGTACCTGCCACAATCTTCATCGCCGCTTCTATATCATTGGCGTTGAGATCAGGCAATTTCGTTTGAGCAATTTCTTGCAGTTGAGCTTTTGTAATTGACCCTACTTTCTTTTTGTTGGGTTCATTAGAGCCTCTTTCAATTTTCGCTGCCTTGCGAATCAGTACTGATGCTGGTGGTGTTTTGAGTACAAATGTAAAACTCCGGTCTTCAAACACCGAAATTTCTACAGGAATTACCATTCCAGCTTGGTCTGCTGTTTTGGCATTGTACTCCTTGCAGAACATCATAATGTTCACACCGTGTTGACCCAATGCGGGACCCACTGGTGGTGCTGGGTTGGCTTTTCCAGCATTCAGGGCCAGTTTAATGACCGCTACTACTTTCTTCGCCATTTCTGTTTAGCTCTGTTTTTCTACCTGATTAAATTCCAATTCTACTGGTGTATCTCGCCCAAAAATCGAGAGCAGGGCTTTTAATTTGCTACGCTCCGGACTGACTTCAATCACCTCACCTTCAAAGTCTTTAAAAGGACCTGAAAGCACGACTATCTTATCACCAGTGACCATGTCAATTTTAACAATCGGCTCCTGTTCACTAGTTTGTTTGAAGATCCTTTCTACTTCTGATGCACCTAAAGGTACTGGTTTCACGTGACCGCGGCTTCTGCTACCGCCACGCTTTTGTTCTGCTCCCACGAAATTAATTACATGGGAGGTATTTCGTACCACCTGCCAAGTGTCATCTTCCATTACCATTCGCACTAGCACATAACCAGGAAAAACCTTTTCCTCTGTTTGCTGACGACTACCATCCTTGCGGATTTTTACCGCTGGCGTGTGGGGAATTTCCACTTGGATAATTTTGTCAGATACATCAAAAGTGTGGATACGTTGCTCCAAATTTGTCTTGACGCGTTTTTCACAGCCTGAGGCTACTTGTACTGCATACCAACGTGCTTCATTAAGCGCCGTTTCTGCTGTTTCCTCAGAATGTAAAGCTGAGTTATATGGTTCGTCTGTTGCAGAAGTCATCAGAATACCTGTTGTGCGACCCAACCGAACAATCCATCCACCAAGTATATCAAAGATGCAGATAGTGTGACCATTAAGAGTACACCTGCTGATTCGCTCACTAGTTGCTTTCGACTTGGCCAAACCACTTTTTCCAGTTCTTCCTTCGTACCCTGAAAGAAGTTGGCTAAACTGAAGCCATTGGTGTTTCCTGGCATTTCTGCCTCATTTTTTTTGGCCACTGTCGTTTTACCCCCGTTTTGTCAATATAAGGTACACCCTGCTCATTTTCATTCCATCTTACTGGAAGCAAAAAAGCTGTAAATAAAAAATAATTACACCCGAAATAACTAGATCCATCTGCCATTTTAGCAGGAATGCTGTTTTTCCGGGGTGTGTTTTTTTCCTTTCAAGCGCGCCCTGGAGGACTTGAACCCCCGACATCAGGTTTTGGAGACCTGCGTTCTACCAACTGAACTAAGAGCGCACAAAGTGGCTTGGATTCAGTCATTGCGCTGAACCTTTTTTAGTATAGCGCATTTTCTCCATTATGTCACCTTTTTTTTGTCGGGGAAAATTAGCGGCGAATGCCGCTTGATTGTCGAATTTTCTGCCATACTTTAGCCGAAATCTACAAGGCACGGTCAAACCGTTGTTTGATTCTGGTAGCTTTGCCTACACGTTGACGTAAATAATAAAGTTTAGCACGGCGGACTTTACCTCGACGGATGATTTTAATGTTGTCGATGCGGGGAGAATGTAACAAAAATACCCGCTCTACACCAATACCTTGAAACACGCGGCGGACTGTAATAGTTTCGTTAATACCACCATTACGTTTAGCAATCACCACGCCTTCGTAGGGTTGTACGCGAAACTTTTGTCCTTCCTGAATCTTTACACCGACTTTTACAGTATCGCCCACATAGATGATGGGCAAATCCGACTTCAGTTGTTCCGCCTCAATGGAGCGGATAATTTCTTGAGCGTTCATAGTGTTTCTGCTTTAAAAACTCACAATCACTAATCATAAAGCGATCATCCTCTTTCAGTCTACTTATTTAGAGCAAAATCTTGATTAATTCAACATCAGAACTTTTTCTTCCGTCCGCCCATATGGATAAAAATTGGCTTTCCGTGCCGCCAATTGCATAAATCTTCGGCAATACTGTAAAAACAAGGAATTATCAGCAGAGTGAGTAATGTAGCCAAAGACAGACCAGAAAACACAACCACACCCAATGGTTGAAGAAATTCTGAACCTTCACCGATTCCCATCGCCAAGGGAAACATCCCTAAAACCGTAGTAATAGTAGTCATTAATATTGGACGTAAGCGTTGAGGAGCAGCTTGTAAAATTGCTGTTTTCCTACCAACTTGATCTCTTTGGCGAATTTGGTTCGCTAGTTCTACCATGATGATGGCATTGTTAACAACAATACCCACCAATAATACCGCCCCGACTATGACAGTGGCACCAATGGCTGTATTGGTAATGTAAAGACCAAAAATGCCTCCAGCCAAAGCCAGAGGAATTGTTAACATAATTACCAGGGGGTCAATGAGTGAATTGTATTGCACTGCCATGACGACAAAAACGAGAAAACTAGCTAATCCACCTAATAGTTGCAGTGAGTTCTGTAGTTCCTGATTAGATGCAGCCGCAGAACTGGGTAAAATGCTCACACCGTCAGGTAAACTTATATCACCCAATATGCTATCTACCTGGGTAAAAGCATCACTGAGATTAGCGCCCTCAGTCAAATTACCGGCAATTATCACTACCTGACGCTGATTAATTCTCTGAATCTCCGCAGGAGCTTCGGCTTTAGTAATTGTAGCTATATCCATCAGTCGCACCTGACGGTTATTATTCACGAACAAAGGTAATCTTTCCAATTGAGACACCTCTTGGATGGATGCTTCATTTAACTGTACCCTCACATCCACTAAACGGTTACCGCGTTGGAGTCGGGTAGGAACACTACCGGAAATAGCCGTCTGAATTGTATCGCCAATCTTGATAGTGGTTAAGCCCAAGTTTGCAACTCTTTCCCAGTCAGGAAGAATTTGCAGTTCTGGTTGACGGTCATCGATTTCGGGACGAAATCTCACTAAAGTAGCTTGCTGTTCTAGAGCAGCTAGTACCTCTGCACCAGCTTGTTCGAGTTTCTGTGTATCGTTACCCTGAAGAATAACATCAATATCAGCACCACGTGCTGGAGAATTACTGAGAATTAAGCCCCGCACCTGACCAGGGGAAAGGCGGAGGCGAATTCCTACTAAGTTGAGCTGGTTAATTTTTTGGGTAACTCTTTCTATGTAGGCTTCAGCATTACTACCCGGTTTGAGGGTAATAGTGCTATTACCTCTGAGGGGATTAGCATTGACATTTGTGCCGAAAAGCGCACCACCAGCGGTAGAGAAGACATATTCAGTTTCCGGTTGCTGGAGGAGAATTTCATCCACCATAGCCATAACCTTGCGGTTGGTTTCTAGAGTCGTACCAGATGGAAACTGAGCATTTAATCTGACTTGTCCTGTACTAATGCGCGGGAGGATTTCTTGGGGAATTTGCGGAGCCATCCACAAACTAGCACCCCCAAAAACTACAATAGCGATCGCAACTGTTAAAAATCGCCAGCGCAACACTTCAGACAAAAATCGCCTGTATGCATTTGTCGCTGCATAAAAGCGGCGGTTAAATGCTTGTAGTAACCAAAACTTACTCAACCCACTAGAAAATCGCCATGCCAAAGTCCGTGACGTGAGCATAGGTATAATAGTTACCGCAATCAAAATGGAAGCCGCCACAGAAAAGCTGATAGTGAGAATTAACTCATTGAATAGTAGTGATATAAAGCCGCCAATAAGCAAAAACGGCATCACCGCCACTAAGTTTGTACTGGTAGAAGCAATTAAAGCCGACTCTACTTCCTGACTACTGTGTTGAGCTTGTTGAATAAGTTCATGGGAATTCAGGCGGGTTTTACTATCCTTACCGGGAGTCATACCTGCACCCTGAGCAATATTCTCCAACATGACAATGGAGTTATCCACCACAATTCCCACCCCCAAAGCTAAACCACCCAAACTAAAAACGTTGAGGGATAACCCAAATATTCCCATTAAGATAATGGCGGCTAAACTCGCTAAAGGAATAGCAATGACAATAATAAAAGTTTGTCGCAGGGAACCCAAAAATAGCAAAACTGCGACAGCAGCTAGCGCCGTACCCATCAACCCGGCCGTAACGACATTAGAAATGGAATTGCGGATAAACTTTGACTCATCCAAGGTAGATGTGAGTATTGTCCCTTCAGGAAATACACCCGATGCTTTGAGTTGTTCTAAACGTTTTGTGACAGCATCAACAACATTAACAGTATTAGCATCCGGTTGTTTTTGAATACTAAGTTTAACAGCTGGTTCCCCATTCAGTAAAACGTAGATGCGTTGCTGTTCAGAACCATCAATAACTTGAGCAAAATCTCGCAAATAAACACGACGCTCAGATAAGAGCGTCTGACTATTATCATCTGGTACCGAACGGACTTCAAAAGACAAATTTCTAATTTCATCAGCATTTTGAAACCGCCCCACAGTCCGAGTCAATGGCTCAGAATTGGACCCTAAAAGCCGACCCCCAGCAACATCTTGATTGCGGTTTCTTAGTTCATCCAGGACATCTGTCAAACCCACACCCAAAGCTTGTAACCGGTCTAAATCAAGATTGACTCTGACTTCTTCTTTCACTCCTCCCGATACCTCTACCCCCGCCACTCCGGGGACGACACCGAGTTCACGCGCTAGTTCTTCCTCGGCAAAAACCCGCAAATCTAGGCTTTGTAGAGAGGGTGAGGTTAACGCAAACTCATAAACTGGTAACTGGGAAGGATCGAATTTGAATAAACGCGGTGTTTCAATGCTCTCTGGTAATCTCCCTCTAGCTCTATTTAAGGAGGCTGTAGCATCGTTTAGGGCTTGATCAATATTGCCCCCTGGTTGAAAATACAGGTCTAAACTTACCCTTCCTTCCCGAGTTTGAGAAAAAATCTGGAATACACCTTCCGTCGCCGACAAGGCTGATTCTAACGGTCTTGTAATTTCATCAATTGCTACCTCTGGAGAGATTCCCGGTGCTTCTATTCTCACACCAATTCGGGGATAGGTAATTGATGGTAGTAAATCTACGGGTAATTTTATAATAAAGAATACTCCTAATACGAACACAGCTAGAGCTAACATCAGTGTGGCAATGTGTCGCCGGATAGAAATACTACTGATGCTAAATCCGCCTTTCTGTATTTCTTGCATCTATTGCTCATCTCCGATAAAAGAAGCTTCATCAATTCCTAGTGCAAAATTTCCGATTATATCTGTGTATGTATTATTGCTTAATTTTGCGTCACAATTTTACTTAGCTGTTTCTGACAAAACTGAAAGAACTACAGCTTGGCCATCTTTTAAAGGCCGAGCAGCTCGAACAACATAGGCATCACCTGGTTGCAAGCCAGATATAATTTCTACTTTACCATCGGCTTTGTTACCTAAAGTAACAGCACGGGCTGTTACCTTGGTTTTACCTTCTGTTTCTGTAATTATAAATACTTGACTGTTGCTCTGGTCTGAGTTTTCTTGAATAGCTGATTGAGACACCACTACTCGCTGTGATGACTGGGGTTCAAATTTGACTCTTGCTAAGAGTCCACTACCAATTTTGTTGTCGTTATTCGGAATCACTACCTCTACTGGTATCAAGCGAGCTGTTGTATCAGCGGCTGGAGAGACCCGTGTGACTCTACCTATGAGGGTGGTATTGGGGAAAGCATCTAAACTGACTTGTGCTGACTGTCCTACTTCAATTTGAAATAGTTCTAATTCGGAAACTTGGACTATGATTTTTACACGGCTAAAGTCAGCTATCTGTACAACTTCATTACCTGGTTGGAGAAGATTACCTGGTTCTGTGACTCTTTGTGTAATCACACCGGTGATGGGGGAGATTAAGCGAGAGTAGGATCTACGTTCCTGAAATTGAGCGACTACGGCTTGTTGCGCAGTTACTCTACCTTGGGCTGTGGTGACGGCTTGCTGTTCTGTACGTACCCGCTCTTCCGATGCTCTTAATAACTGGGCTGCGGTGAGAGATCTGGTGCGTGATTGTTCCGCAGTTTGTTCGGAGATCGCCCCCGCTTGAAAGAGTTCCTGTTGTCGTTGGGAGTCAGCCTCAGCTTGTGATAATTCTAACCGCATTCTTTCAACTTCGGCTCGGACATTACTTACTTGAGTTTCTGCCTTGGTTACTTCTGATTTTAGGGACGCTAGTTCCGCTTCTGCTTGTCTTAACGCTATTAATAGCAAGGTATCATCTAAGAGTCCCACCTTAGCGCCTTTTTCTACTCGATCGCCTACGTCTAAGTTCAAAGCCAATAGTCTTCCTTCTACTTGCGATCGCAATGATACTGTCTGAAATGGTGTGGTATTCCCTGTGTAAGTTGGTTGAACCCTTAATGAATCAGTACGGGCGATCGCTACATCTACAGGTGTAGGATTGTTACTGCTTTGTCTTTCACGACGTTGCTGAGATTGAGCGTGAGCAGATTCTTTGGGTACCTCCCCACAACCAGCCGTTAATAATCCCACACCTAGTAGTAATGCAACCCAGAAGGGAGCAGGAAGAGAAGGTTTTGACAATTGGGGATGAATTAATTGGTTTAAGGAGCCGTTATAGGTGGGTTTAAAACAGATTTTTACCGCCAAAATCATGATATTTGCTCAATAAAGACAGTTTTTTGTGGAAATGGACTGTATATTTATACTAACTCATGCATATTTGCATGAATCTATACGGCGACTCTGACAGTTTATTTAGTTTTATTTTTTACTTATGGGTTACGCCACACTGCGCTATCGCAGTTAATAAAGTATTTACCATTATCTTGCCAGTACAAGCGTAAATATTTTTTTGTACTTGGTAATCTGATATTTACAGTATAGAGTGTTACTGCATTACTGATGATTCTTTCCGGGTTTTTCCATCTCAAATCGCCAATTATAGCTGAGATTAACCTCTCCTATTAGGACTTTTAGGAATTTTTAGTGCTGATTCTAACCTAGAAAACTATGAAACTTATTTTACACAAACATACATTTTTTAGCAAATTAACTAATATTTCTGAATATATATTAATTTTCTTAACGAAATATTGCCTTTTGTACTCTTATAATATAAACGACATAAGTTTTTGCGATAGCTTGCGTCGCGTAGCCATAGGCGAGGATAATTAACAGTGACATCACCCCTCAAACTTGCACAAACCGCTGACGAGTACCAGATTGCAGAGTTTTTTCGAGAATCAGTTGGTCAGTGGCGCTCTGAAAGACGCTACTATACCTTACCGGAAGGTAAAACCAAGGAAATACAAAGTTTAATCACCATCCGGTTTTTAGAATCAGGATGTGATGAATTACAAAACCTGGGTCATATCCACAATTTAGCGGGTTCGGTGAGTTTAATTTGTGGCGCTCAAGTTACCTGGGAAACTACAGATGTCCTCAGATCCGAAAAAGAATCTCAAGGTTCCACATTATTTGGAGTTTTGGGAAATACCTTGTATCGCAATCGCGGTTTTGCTACAGTCAAACCAATCACAGCTCAATATTACTTCTCCAACCCGAAAACACTCAGTTTGAGAACTGAGTACAACGGGTCAGTGTTTGAAGAGGAGTTAAAACTAGTGGGTAGTAAATACCGCACCAGACAGACAATCATTTCCCGTGCTGGAGAGGAATTGATGATTGGTCAATATTTGGAAAAGAGAATGGACGGTTTACTCTAGGATGGTAAGTGGGGATCATAGAGTAAGCCATACATCTGGCCTGTCTATGGCAAAGAATCACAAAGTCACCCTTTGATAGTGATAGCGTGGCGTAGCCATAGCTAATAATGACTTCCGGTTTTGCGTTGATGCACAGCGGTGACACCATCTTTATTTAAGACCTTGCCATTATCTACCGTGGCATAAACCAGCCAATGGTCACCTGATTCTAATCGACTTTGTACGGAGCATTCCAAATATGCTAAGGATTCAGTGAGAATGGGAGAACCACTTTCAGACTCGTCAGATGGAACACCAGCAAATCGGTTCTGTCCGGGAGCAAAAGGTTTGAGAAAGTGTTTCATCAAACCTATATGCTTACCCTCCGGGAGGATATTAAGGACAAATTTATTACCTGAGTGCATCAACGTTTCTAACGCTCGGTCTTTAGCCACGGCGACGGTTAAACCAGGAGGATTAAAACTAGCTTGAGAAACCCAGGAGGCTAACATGGCGCTGGATATATCGCCTTCCTTGGCTGTCACAATACAAAGAGAACCCACAATCCTGCCAACTGCTTGTTCTACATTTGTGGCTGGTTGGGTGGGAACACGCACCTTTTTAGCCTTTTTCAGTCCTTGAGCAAAGTCAGTACCGGCCTGTTCGCATAATTGTAATGTAGTATCATCGGGTTTAAACTTCACCCGGATAGTATCAAAACCAAACCGAAATCCAGCGTCTTTGAGTTTATTTTCAATTAAATCAACCGCTTCACCACTCCAGCCAAAGGAACCAAAAACCCCGGATAGTTTATCATTAGTAGCCGTAGAAAGGACAATTCCTAAAGCTGTTTGCACCGGAGTAGGTGCATGACCGCCAAGGGTAGGTGAACCGATGACAAAACCAGCAGACTTTTCCACCGCCAGCCGAATTTCTTCTGGTTCTGTAAATTCACAGTTAATGGATTCTACCCCCACGCCAGCCTTAGTAATACCACGAGCGATCGCCTGGGCCAAGGTGGCGGTATTACCATAGGCTGATGCATAAATCAGTGCCACTGTCAAGTCGGATGAGGCTTGTTGTTGAATCCATTGGCGATAGGCTTTAGTCAGTTCGATTAAGCCATAACGCACTATGGGTCCATGTCCAGGAGCATACATTCTGATGGGTACATCAGCAAGTTTATCTAATGCTGTTTCTACTTGCCGAGGGTGAGGAGCCATCAGACAATCAAAGTAATAGCGTCGGTCTTCGTTGATTGCTTCCCAGCCCTCATCAAATACCTGATCGCCACAAATATGCGCCCCAAATAGCTTATCTGAGTATAGGATTTCTGTTTGTGGGTCGTAGGTGCAAAGCTGATCTGCATAACGTGGGTTAGGAGTGGGAATGAATTGTAAATCATGACCTTTACCCAAGTTGAGGGTTTCATCCCCCCGCATAACTTTAATTGGTAAATCTTGATTATCTAAAGTACTGCGTAAATTTTTAGCCCCAGGATTAGAACAGACAAAGGTGATCTGGGGTGCAACTTCCCATAATGCCTTGAGAGTAGAAGCGCGGTTAGGATTGATATGACCGAGTATGACATAATCAACAGTTTTTAAATCAACCCTTCGCCGTAAATCTTCTAAGTAAATTTGCGTAAATGTTTCCCCTGGAGGGTCAATCACAGCAATTTTTTGCCCCTGAATTATATAAGAATTGGCAGTTGTTCCTTTAGCAAGAGCATATTCAATTTCAAATCTCAGTCTTGACCAACTGCGCGATCGCAGTATTGTAGTATCTGTCCCAATGGGAAGGGCTTGAACGTCACGGGGTTTGTCTACAGAGAAAGTCATAGCTTTAAAACTCGTTTTTAACGGATCACCAGTCATCAATCATCTTTTTAGTAATGGTTACCGACTTTCCGATGATGGACAGCCGTTAATGCTTCTGGTTTGGATACTCTTCCTTCGTAGATGTGGCTATATACCGCCCAGTGGTCACCGCAGTCCATCCTACTCACAACTTCACACTCCATGTAGGCTAAAGCGTCGGCGAGGATGGGTGCGCCGTTTTGGGCTGGCTGAGTTCTCACACCTGCAAAGCGGTCAGCACCTGGGGCGAACCGTTTTAAGAAGTGCCTCATGAGTTTTTGGTAATTACCTTCCTCTAAGACATTGAGGACAAAGCGATCGCCTACTTGCATAAGTGATTCAATCGCCCGGTCTTTAGCGACTGCAATGGATAATCCCAGGGGTTTGAAACTGGCTTGCGCAACCCAGGAAGCTAACATGGCGCTGGATATGTTGCCTTTTTTGGCAGTAATTATATATAGTCCGCCACTGATTCTACCTAGTGCTTTATCTAGGTCTGTATCCAGGGATTTCATAGCTTTGATGCTGCGATCGCGTGTTACCCACTGTCCCAAGTCTGTACCCGCCTCTTCACACAGTTGGTAAGTGTTTTCGGTGGGGGTATCCTTAATGCGAATTGGCGGGAAAACTGTTGTTAATCCCAAGTTACGGAATTTATTTAGTAAAGGATCTACAGGTTCATCGTCTCCGCCGCCGGTTTCAAATATGCCTATGGCTTGTTTTTCTTTCGCAGATCCTAAAATGGTGCTGAGTGCCGCTTGGATATTGGTATTGCTTCCCGCGTTTGGTGTACCCACTACTATTCCTGTACACCGACCGACTAATTCCCTGAGTTCCTGTAAGTCTACCCCTGACCCCAAATCTACGACTTCCACCGCCACATCGGTTTTACTAATACCCTTGGTAATGGCTTGGACAAGGCGATCGCCG
Source organism: Anabaenopsis sp. FSS-46 (assembly GCF_029891665.1). Classification (NCBI taxonomy): domain Bacteria; kingdom Bacillati; phylum Cyanobacteriota; class Cyanophyceae; order Nostocales; family Nodulariaceae; genus Anabaenopsis; species Anabaenopsis sp. FSS-46. The sequence goes on from NZ_JANQDG010000063.1 coordinate 33,320, forward strand.
TAACCATATTCAGAAACGTAAAATATCCCCACCGCTGTTTCCGCCTTGCTTTGGTTTTGGCTCCAAGTACGGTAGCGCCCTATGAGTTCATCCACATTGTGAGATAATAACGGCCCGTGACCAGTGGCAATCATATCAATGGTTTTTAGTTCCGCCATGCGTTTGAGGGCAGATAGTACTGAGCGCGCATTAGGTCCCATTAAGCATTCGTAGTAATATTTAAAATCTGCTTCAATGGCTGCTAAATTGTCGTCAAAGGTGCTATCTGAGCAATAATGCAGCCCAAAAGCATCACAGGTGTAGAGAACTTTGGTTTTGTGATCGAAGCTAAATATGGTATCCGGCCAGTGTAAGTTGGGGGCAATGACAAATTCTAATTCATGACCATTGCCTAAATCTAAGCGATCGCCATTTTTGACAATTTGGCGTTTAAATGGTTGATGTACTAAGTTTTCTAGAAACTGGATTGCTACCTTAGAAGCCACAACGGTAATTTCTGGAGCCATTTGCAACAAATCTTTCACTAAGCCGCTATGATCTGGTTCGGTGTGGCTGACAATTAGATAATTAATTTCTGTGGGATTGATTAATCCCGTGAGTATATCAAAATATAACTGGCGAAACTTTTGGTGAGAAGTGTCAACTAAGGCAGTCTGCTCACCTCGGATGAGAAACGAGTTATAAGTGGTACCGTTTTGCAGACCAAACTCAATATCGAAGCGATCGCGGTCCCAGTCTAAAGAGCGGATTGCTATGGTTTCTTGAGCAATTGCCACAGTTTCTACAGTGAGACGTTTTTGAGTTGTTGATACCATAATTGTCCTCCTTGACGCAATGAGTATTTTTCCCCTATTTGTATTGTGACACGCCTTGATTGTTCAGCTTGATTGAAAAAACTATGACAGAGTTAAAAAAATTAAAAGTGTGAAACCACAGAATCTTTGGTTAGCTTTGGAAATTGGCAATTCCCGCCTACACTGGGGAATGTTCGCAGGTGAAACTCTGACCCACACCTGGGACACTGACCATATTTCGGAGTCTACAATACAAAAACTAGCTCAATGTCAAACACTGGATGATGTCCCACCAGAAATTTTGCCTGGCCATGTCAGGAATAGGCAAATAGCCCCAGAGAGAACTCCCCATCCTCCCATATTCTTAGCCTCTGTCGTCCCCGATCAAACCGCAATTTGGCAAAATCACCCTCATGTGCGTGTGATCACCTTAGAGCAAATTCCTCTTTTAAATATGTATCCCACTTTGGGAATTGACCGGGCGCTGGCGTTGTGGGGGGCGGGAAAAAAATTTGGGTTCCCCATACTAGTAATTGACGCTGGAACCGCACTAACTTTTACGGGTGCGGATGCTCATGAGTCTTTGCTAGGAGGCGCAATTCTACCAGGACTGGCTTTACAGTTTACTACTTTAAGGCAAAAAACTGCACAATTACCAGAGATAGAAATAGAAATTATCTATTTACCTCCAAGGTTTGCCTTGAATACACCAGAGGCGATTCAAAGTGGGATTATTTACACTTTACTAGCTGGGATTCAAGATTTTTGCGTGTCCTGGTGGCAGCTATTTCCTGAGGCTAAAATAGTCATCAAAGGAGGCGATAGACTTTTATTATTAAAATATCTGCAATTTAAATTTCCCAATATTGCAGCGCGTTTAATTGTCGAAGCAAATTTAATTTTTTTGGGAATGCGAGAAATAGTCAGATTCTTTTAATTAGGCTTTACCGAATTAGTAGTAAAAGTTGGAATTGTTGGAATTAGTCTCGATAAAGTTATGAATATATTGAATGACAATTCCGCTACAAGAACCAGGCAAATCATTTCCTGCATGAGCAATTATTTTCAACTCTACTTGAGGCAGCAGGCGAGTGTAGGTTTGAGTTTTAACTACTGCATCTAGAGAATCTTGACCACCTTGTAAAATGAGCACTGGAACTTTCATCAAGTGCAATCTTTTATCAACTAATTCTGCTTCAATTTCTGAATCTCGCCTTTGGAACAACATCTGACACGCTGCAGGATATTCTAACAAAGTCCGACGCCAACTCAAATTTTTGTCAATTTTTTCTTTCCACCCCGGAATTTTATTTAATCCCCGACAGAATTTTAATATCTTCAATAAGATTGGTGTACTTTTAACAAATTTTCGCATTTTCCGAAAATATCTTTCCTGCCCTTGTACAGCTACACCTTCTGGTGCTAGCAATACTAAACCATATACTTGATCTGGATACTTTAAAGCATAGCTAGCAGCAATCCAACCGCCAAGAGAATACCCTACCAAGTATACTTTTTCCAATCTCAGAGCTTGAACAAATTCGGCAATACACTCTACCTCTAAATCAATCGAGTAATGAACATTAGGGTTTTCTGACTCACAAAACCCCAATAAATCTGGTGCAAAGCAATGAAAATTATCAGATAGTGACTCAACTACTGATACCCATTGACTGCTATTGTTCCAAGCACCATGCAAGAAAATTATAGGAGTCCCTTGACCAGCTTCACGCCAAAACAAAAGCCCTTGAGTGAGTTGTCTCCGGGAGTTACGGAATAGTGTATGCACTTTAATCTAAGGTTAAATCTCTAATCAACAATACCTTTTATGCTAGTGTTGTCAAGCCGTTCAAATAATCTTCTAATTGGCGCGTGTGGTCATGAGACATTTTTCCTAGAGGTAAAGAATCAGGTTGAAAAGCTTCGATTTCCAAAGCTTCCAAAGTATCTTGAATCTCCATTTCTCCTTGAACTTCAGCTTCAACCAGAATACAAATTGAATGAATGCGAGGATCACGGTCAGGTGCTGAGTAAACTCCTACTAAACGAGTAATTTTTACCAACTCCAGTCCGGTTTCTTCTCTCAATTCTCGTTTGACTGTTTGAGGAATATCCTCTCCCCAATCCACCATACCCCCTGGTAACGCCCAGCAGCCGTCATCGCGCCTTTTAATCAGGACAATTCGACCATCTGGCAATATTGGGATGATACTAGCACCAGTAATAGGATGACGGAAAATCAGACCTAGTACCGTTTGTACTAAGCGCCATAAATTACTTCTCGACTGGACAAATGTTGCAAAAAAAAGCAATAACATTCAATCTTAAGTTATTTATTTAGTTTGAATGGCAGAAATTAGTTTTTTATCAAGACTTTGTACAGTATATCAATGTTCTTATTGATTGCCAAAAAACCTATATTAGTGTCTATTTATACATAGACTATGGAAATAATTGACTTTTTGGGTTAGCTATGACTTAAATACAACTTCATCCACAATAATCAACACCTTGGCACTGGAAAAGCAGTTCTCGGTAGTATTGACATAAATAAATGAAATACGATAGACTAGTATGCTGTTAAAACTATATAATGACTAATCTAGGCCAAAGATATATCAATGACATAAGTAGCTGATGTTCCTTATGTAATGCCTAGTTGGGATTTTTTGTTGTTTATTAAATGAGGTGAACATGGCCAAGCGCCGTAACCCGAAAAAAGAAAAGGCGCTACGTAACCAGGCGTATGCCAGAAAGTTTCGTAAACGGACTACTACAGGAAGAATGCAGAGAAGGTTCCAACAAAGACCTCCTAAGAGTGAGGAAGAAGAGGGCGCAGCCGCAACTGACGCTGAGTCCTAATTCTGTTGACATCTTTTAATTATTTGAGTTTTTGGATTTTCAGGGGGTACATATTATATGTACCCCCTGATTTGTTAATTGGCATTGCGCATTGGGAATAAGCTAGACTAGAAATATCTGCCCATTGCCCACGCTATACTTCTGTTATTCACCAATTTGAGTGCGGGCTGTAGTAATTGCCTGATTTACTTGTGTAAAACCTGTGCCACCGTGGCTATTGCGTGCTGCTACGACTTGACGGGGGGAGATTGCTTGATAAATATCTGTGGCAAATGCTGGATGGAGTTGTTGCCACTCTTCTAATGTTAAATCTTTTAAGAGTTTACCGGCGGCAATAGTGGTTTTCACCACCTGACCAACAAGGTTATAGGCTTCTCGGAAAGGAACACCCCTAGCCGCCAGATAATCTGCCACATCTGTAGCGTTAGAGAAGTCTTCGCTAACGGCTGCTGCTAAACGCTGTGGACAAAATTCCAACCCAGCTTGCAACAATATTGTCATGGCTTCTAGAGACGCTTTGATGGTGTTAACGCTGTCAAATAAACCTTCTTTATCTTCTTGCAGGTCTTTATTATATGCCAGGGGTAGGCCTTTCATAATTACTAGCATTGCTTGGAGATGACCAAATACCCTGCCAGTTTTTCCGCGCACCAATTCGGGTACATCGGGGTTTTTCTTTTGGGGCATAATGCTAGAACCAGTAGCACAGCTATCTTTGAGGGTGACAAAACCAAATTCTTGCGATGACCAGAGGATAATTTCCTCAGAAAGACGGCTGAGGTGAACCATGATTAAGCTGGCCGCACAGAGAAATTCAATCACAAAGTCGCGATCGCTAACTCCGTCCAAGCTATTATCATAAATTGTGTCAAAATGCAATAGTTTAGCTGTGTAATGTCTGTCAATAGGGAAAGTCGTCCCCGCCAATGCACCACAGCCGAGGGGGGAAATATTCACCCGGCGAGCAACATCTCCTAGGCGTTCCCAGTCGCGTTGTGCCATTTGGAAATACGCCAGGAGGTGATGAGCTAAACTCACGGGTTGGGCACGTTGAAGGTGCGTATATCCGGGAATCAAGGTTTCAACGTGATCTTCGGCTATATCTAGTAATACACGTTGAAATTCTCTTAGTTGTCTGCGGATTGCTTGAATCTGCTCCCGCAGATAAAGTCTAGTGTCGGTACCAACTTGATCATTACGCGATCGCGCCGTGTGCAGCTTTTTACCTATATCGCCGACAATTTCCGTTAGTCGGCGTTCCACAGCAAAATGCACATCCTCCGCATCAATACCCGGCTGAAATTTTCCTTGGCGGTATTCTTGGCGAATCTGTTCTAAACCAGCCACCAGTTGATCCCCCTCTACAGGGGAAATAATACCCGTGTGAGCCAGCATTTTAGCATGAGCTTGAGAACCAGTCAGGTCATATTCGATTAATTCGATATCGAAACCTATACTGGCATTAAAACGAGCGATGGCTGGATGTAATGCGGATTCAAATCTTTGACTCCACGTTTGTTCTTTCGTCATAGATAATCTTTTATTTTGAATTGATTTTCTCAGCTGTTCGCAAAATTTGCCCTGCGAGCACAGCAGCACCAAAACCATTATCAATATTCACCACCCCCACACCGGCCGCACAGGAGTTGAGCATTGTCAATAGTGGGGCTAAACCGCCAAAACTGGCACCATAACCAATGCTAGTAGGAACAGCAATCACTGGACAATCTGCTAAACCTGCCACAACACTAGGCAAAGCGCCCTCCATTCCCGCCACAACAATGAGAACTGATGAGGCTTGAATCAAATGGCGATTACTAAGTAAACGGTGAATTCCCGCCACACCCACATCCCAAAGACGCTGTACACGCAAACCAGAAAGTTCTGCTGTTACAGCCGCCTCTTCAGCCACCGGTAAGTCAGCAGTCCCGGCCGAAAGAATACTAATTAAACCGCCAATCTTTGGGTCAATGATGGGGGGACTAATGGCGCAAATTCTCGCCAATTCGTAATATCGTAAATCCCTAATCTTGGGTTGCAGTGCGGTATAAACTTCTGGTTCAATGCGGGTTGCCATCACTACCGGGTTACGGTGGCGCATCACCTGCATAATTTGTACAATCTGCTCTGGAGTCTTACCAGGTCCCCAAATGACTTCAGGGAAACCAGTTCTCAGTTGGCGATGATGATCAATTTTGGCAAACTCACCCACAGATTCATAGGACCAACTTTTTAGAGAGTCTAAGGCTATATCTGGGGTAACTTGACCATTAGCAACCGCTTCTAAGAGCGATCGCAAACTTTCGGGTTGATTCACGGTAATTTTCAATGAGGGAATAGGAAAATTAGGAGGTCATTTTGATTTCATAAATATTCCAGAATGCGCCACCTAAAGCTGAATACTGAATATTTTCAAATTTATTTCGCACTGCTGACAATGAGTAAGGATTAACCAAATAAATAAACGGTAAATATTCTTGGCTAATCTTCTGAGTTTCCGCATAAATTTCTTTACGTTTGGCTTCGTCTAATTCCCTGGCCGCTTGAATGTAAAGTTCAGCAATTCTCGCCTCCCAAGGAGACACCTCCCAGCCTTCTATTGGCTTTTGTCCCGCCTGGGGTTTTTGATTAAACATATGTAATCCCCCTTCAGGTGACCAGACATTAGCGCCATTATTGGGTTCTAGCCCACCAGTCAAACCTAGTAAAGAAGCATCCCAATCTAGAGTATTAGCTAGCTTATCTGTGTAAGTATTCCATGCCAAGGGTGTGAAATCAACCTGGATCCCAATTTTGCCTAAATCTTGTCTAATTTGTGCCCCCATTGCTTCGCGGATTCTGTTTCCTGCATTTGTTAGTAAGGTGAAACGAACCCGATTACCTTGGTAATCTAATAGTTGACCTTGGGTATTATATTTAAAACCAGCCTTTTTGAGCAATTCTTTGGCTTTTTCAGGATTGTAATCGTAGGTTTTTAGTCCCTGTTCCGGAGACATATAAAAAGGACTCTGGATGGTAATGGGTGAGTCTTGAGTTTGACCCAAGCCGCGGAAAGTATTATTAATCATGGTTTGGCGGTCAATAGCATAAGCTACTGCTTGCCGAAATTCAACTGTATTAAACCAACGAGACTTTATCGGGTCTACCAGAGGTTTACCATCTCTTCTACCTTTGTTGAGATTAAACACAACAAAGGAGGTTCCAGTCGCTGGACCGCCGTTATAGATGGTGAAATTACCCTGTTTTTCTTGCTTTTTGAGCAAAGAAAAGTAATCTGGTGTCACTCCCACAGCATCTAAACCACCAGAACGAAATTGCAGCATTGAAGTATCTGTAGATTCGACAATTGGCCATACTATCCGTTCAATATAAGGTTGAGATTTTCCTTGTGGGCCTTTACGCCAATAATAGGGGTTACGCTGGAAAATTACACGCTGACTTGTATCATAACGCTCTAATTTGTATGGGCCATTGACGATGATTTCATCGACAGGAGTATCAACGCCCCACTTGGAGAGAAATATAGGCTTACCTTCTCGGTCTTTTGTTGTGATGGATTTTTCCAAGACATGGGCGGGTAAAATTGGGATTCCTAATGTTCCCAAAAAGGGCGCAAATGGTTCTGGAGTAGTAAATTTAACCCGCCGGGTATCAATTTTTTCTACTTTAGGTAATGCGCGGCTGTCACCTACTCTGAGAATATCTCTAGTATCTGTGGGAATTTCTTCGTTGAGGTAGATGTCGTTATAAGTGAAAACAACATCGTCTACTGTTAGTGGTTGCCCATCTGACCATTTTAAACCCTCTCTGAGGGTAAAAATAAACCCTAATTTATCATCGGTAACTGACCATGATTCTGCTAACACTGGCTCAATTTCCCCTGTGATGGGATTCTGGGTAGTTAATCCCTCGTAAGTTAAACCGAAAATATTAGGAGATTCGGAACTCAGCGCATAATTAAAGGTTTTCGGATCACTGAGAATGCTGTTGATTAATTGCGGTAATTCTGCGGATTTAGTTGGGAATTTAGATGGGTTACAGGCTATAATTGTCATAGCTGTAAAAGCCACTAAACATATGAATAACCAAAAACCTTTTATTGGTTTAGATATTTTGTTACTGAATAACATAATTTATCGTTTAGTTTTATTAAATAAATTGACTAATCAGTTTTTAGCTGATAATAAAACTATTGCATAAGCACATATACCTTCTTCGCGACCAACGGGGCCTAATTTTTCATTAGTCGTGGCTTTGATGCCGATTTGATTGGGTACTAACTCTAAAACAGAGGCTAAATTAGCACGCATTTTTTCAATATGCGGCTTTAATTTGGGACGTTCTGCTACTACTACCGAGTCAATATTACCTATTTGCCAACCTTGTTCCTTGATGAGTTGATGTACTTGAGTTAATAGAACTACACTATCAGCCCCAGCCCATTGGGGATCAGTGGGAGGAAAATAATGACCAATATCCCCCAAGGATAAGGCCCCTAACATAGCATCCATGATGGCGTGAATGAGGACATCAGCGTCACTATGCCCTAATAAACCAAATTCGTGAGGAATTGGGATTCCTCCCAGAATTAAAGGGCGATCGCTGACTAATTTGTGGATATCGTAGCCGTTGCCAATGCGAATATTCATGGTTATGATTAGTTATTTGGTCGTGATGGGTCATTGGGGAATGTCTTTTCCCCCAATTGCTGCTTCTCCTGTTGCCATTTTTGCAGCAAATCGGGACGGCGATCAGCCGTTCTTTTGAGTTGTTGCTGATATCGCCATCGAGCTATTTCCGCATGATTTCCAGATAGTAAGACATCGGGAACTTTCCAACCGCGAAAATCAGCCGGGCGAGTGTACTGGGGGTAATCTAGCAATCCCTCCTCAAAACTTTCTGCCTTCAGGGACTCGACTTTACCTACAGTACCTGGTAAAAGCCTGACTACACCATTGAGCAATGCCATAGCCGGAATTTCTCCCCCGGTGAGAATAAAATCTCCTAAAGATACCTCCCGATTGACTAAATGGAGTACCCTCTCATCTACTCCTTCGTAATGGCCGCAGATGACTACTAGCTGGTCATAATTCGTAGCCAATTCCTTCAATAGGGGTTGATTCATGGTTTGACCCTGGGGGCTCATAAAAATAATCTCTCTGCGTGGTAGACTTGGCAACGATTCCACAGCAGCAAAGATTGGTTCTGGCTTCATCAGCATCCCTACGCCACCGCCATAGGGTTCATCGTCAGCCTTATGGTGCTTATCGGTGGTAAAATCCCTGGGGTTAAGCAGATTTACTTGAGCAATCCGTTTAGCTAAGGCTTTGGCTAGCAGACCGGAACTTAAAAGTGAGGTAAAACAGTCAGGAAAAAGTGTAACTATATCAAAGCGCACAGTAATTCGTATTGGAGAACACTAATCTTAAATTTGAATGTCTAGCAAACACAATCGCTCAATGTAGGATAGAACTACAGACAAGTTTAATCAAGAGGATTTTATGAACGATCTCAGAAAATCTCTTGATTTTAGTAGGATCAAAAGTTTTTCTAATTACTTAATTTGTGTTTAAATATTGTCACAAGTACATTTAAATTAATAATCTGAGCAAGTTAACAACTTCAGTGGCTGCATAGGCCCAGCCTCAAGAAAAGCGTGTTAAAACCTGATAGACCGCAATACCAGAGGGGAAAAGGACATTTCGTCAAAGGGGGGAAACCCACCGAACACAAGTGTCATCTCCAGTCTCCCCAGCATTATTTTGCCAGTCTGGAAAAAGTGTACAGGTGAACAACAAGGCACCGGCTTTGAGGAACAGTAAACAACACATGAATATTAAGGCTTATCCTAACGGAGACGCTACGGGAACATGTGGATCAGTCCAGAAGTTAAATCGGCAAGTTACCCCGATGCTAAGTTTAGGACAAGTTTCTCCCCCAAAAAGCGAAGTGCAATCGCTTCCTTGGTGTTAGCCATTCCCCTGAGTGTCCATAGCCATACCTTGTTCTATTCACCTGAAGTTGTTGACAGGAGAAACACAATGCCGCAATTAAAAGCTAAATCGCTGGAAATGAGGACACCCCAAGCAACTAAAACCGCCGTTCTGGTTATCGGAGGCGCAGAAGATAAAGTTCATGGACGCGATATCCTCAGAACTTTTTTTGGCCGTGCTGGTGCTAGTAAGGCCTATATTACAATTATTCCTTCGGCTTCTCGCGAACCAGCTATCATCGGTGGTAGATATATTCGCCTATTTGAAGAAATGGGTGCAGACAAAGTCGAGATTTTAGACATACGCGAACGCGAACAGTGTGAAACCAGCCTTGTCAAAGAGTCCTTGGAATCCTGTAGTGGTGTATTTCTCACTGGAGGCGACCAATTGCGTCTTTGTGGCGTACTCTCAGATACGCCAGCTATGGAAATTATCCGCCAACGGGTACGGGACGGACAACTGACACTGGCCGGTACTAGTGCTGGAGCCGCAGTGATGGGGCATCATATGATTGCTGGTGGTGGTAGTGGTGAAACTCCAAATCGTTCCCTGGTCGATATGGCAACGGGTTTGGGTTTTATTCCGGAGGTGATTGTTGACCAGCATTTTCACAATCGTAATCGCATGGGTCGGTTGATTAGTGCGATCGCCGCTCATCCCGACCGCCTAGGGATTGGAATTGATGAAGATACTTGTGCTGTATTTGAACGTGATGGTTGGCTACAAGTTGTCGGTAAAGGAAGTGTCACTATTGTCGATCCCACAGAAGTGAGCCACACCAACGAGCCTCATGTGGGCGCTAATGAACCTCTCACCGTGCATAATTTACGATTGCACATCCTCAGCTATGGCGATCGCTTTCACCTATATCAGCGGACTGTATTACCTGCTGTACACCGGATCGACCGCTAAAACAAGGGGGAGGAAAAATATGGCTTACGCCACGCTACCCCATGAAATTCCCAAAAAACTAGACTCCCCCAATGACCAAGTACCCTGTTTTGTTGCTAGCCCCGCTAACACTAACACAAAAACTGTTCACCATAAACAGTTTAGCGGTCAATTTCAGTAAGAAACTAGAATTTTGGTTCCGAATCTCCATCTACCTATTCCCATGAGAATCCTCAAGATCCAGACCTTACGTGGCCCAAATTACTGGAGCATTCGACGCCACAAGCTAATCGTTATGCGACTCGATTTAGAGAACCTTGCCGAGACGCCCTCGAATCAAATCCCTGGCTTTTACGAAGGATTAGTAGAGGCTCTCCCAAGTCTGGAAGGTCATTACTGCTCCCCTGGCTGTCGCGGCGGTTTTCTGATGCGGGTTAAGGAAGGCACTATGATGGGCCACATCGTGGAACACGTAGCCTTAGAACTGCAGGAATTAGCCGGGATGCATGTCGGCTTTGGGCGCACCCGCGAAACTGCCACACCTGGGATTTTCCAGGTGGTGATCGAGTATCTGAATGAGGAAGCAGGACGCTACTCGGCGAGAGCAGCTGTGCGGCTTTGCCAAAGTATCGTTGATAGAGGTCGTTATCCAAAAGCAGAACTCGAGCAAGATATTTTAGACCTACAAGATTTATGGCGTGAATCCTCTTTAGGTCCTTCGACTGAAGCAATTGTCAAAGAAGCTGAAAGAAGAGGTATTCCCTGGACACAGTTGAGTGCTCGGTTTTTGATTCAATTGGGTTACGGCGTGAATCAGAAGCGGATGCAAGCAACTATGACTGGTAATACCGGAATTTTGGGAGTCGAATTAGCTTGCGATAAGGAAGCTACCAAACGGATTCTGGCAGCATCTGGAGCCCCAGTACCCAAAGGTACAGTGATCAACTTTTTTGATGATTTGGAAGAGGCCATTGAATATGTGGGTGGCTATCCTATTGTCATTAAACCATCTGATGGTAACCACGGGCGTGGAATTACCATTGATATTAGAGAGTGGGATGAAGCCGAAGCGGCTTATGAAGCAGCCCGATTAATTTCTCGCTCTATTATTGTTGAGCGCTATTACGCCGGGCGAGACCATCGGGTGCTGGTTGTAAATGGCAAAGTGGTAGCCGTAGCGGAACGGGTTCCGGCTCATGTTGTCGGCGATGGTCGGTCTACCATTGCTCAACTGATCGAGGAAACCAACCAAGACCCTAATCGTGGTGAAGGACATGATAATATCCTCACCAAGATTGAATTAGACCGTAGCAGCTACCAACTATTAGAAAGGCAGGGCTTAACCCTCAAGAGCGTACCACCTAAAGGGACAATTTGTTATTTACGGGCAACAGCTAATTTGAGTACTGGGGGAAGTGCTATAGACCGCACGGATGAAATCCACCCGGAAAATGTCTGGTTGGCTCAAAGGGTGGTGAAAATTATTGGTTTGGATATAGCCGGGTTAGATATTGTCACTACAGATATTAGCCGTCCTTTGCGCGAGGTAGATGGGGTGATTGTAGAGGTGAATGCAGCGCCAGGATTCCGGATGCATGTAGCTCCCAGTCAAGGTATACCCCGGAATGTTGCCGGGGCGGTGATGGATATGCTGTTTCCCCATGAACAGTCAGGCCGGATTCCCATTTTGAGTGTCACAGGCACCAATGGTAAAACTACCACTACTCGACTGTTGGCACATATTTATAAGCAGACAGGTAAAGTAGTAGGATATACGACTACAGATGGAACATATATCGGTGAATACTTAGTAGAGTCAGGAGATAATACTGGACCCCAAAGCGCCCATGTGATTTTGGAAGATCCCACTGTGGAGGTGGCAGTGCTGGAAACTGCTCGCGGTGGGATCCTACGCTCTGGTCTAGGTTTTGATCTGGCTAATGTCGGTGTAGTATTGAATGTATCTGCTGACCATTTGGGTATAGGTGATATAGATACCATTGAGCAGTTGGCTAATTTAAAGAGTGTGGTAGCAGAAGCCGTATTTCCTGACGGTTACGCTGTGCTAAATGCCGATGACCATCGGGTAGCAGCTATGGCCCAGAAAACTAAAGCCAATATTGCCTATTTTACTATGAATTCTGATGCTGAGTTGGTGCGTCAGCATGTGCAAAATGGCGGTGTGGCGGCGGTTTATGAGAATGGCTATCTGTCTATTGTTAAGGGCGATTGGACACACCGCATAGAAAGAGCCGAAAATATTCCCTTGACCATGGGCGGACGAGCCGGTTTTATGATTGCTAATGCTTTGGCGGCTAGTTTGGCGGCTTTTGTCCAGGATGTGACCATAGAACAGATTCGCGCCGGGTTGAAGACTTTCCGGGCCTCGGTGAGTCAAACCCCCGGAAGAATGAATTTATTTAATTTGGGTAAGTATCATGCTTTGGTAGATTACGCTCACAATCCCGCCAGTTATGAGGCTTTGGGTTCTTTTGTGCGAAATTGGACTACGGGAGAGCGCATTGGCGTTGTCGGTGGTCCAGGCGATCGCCGTGATGAAGATTTTGTCACTTTGGGGAAATTGTCGGCAGAAATTTTTGACTATATTATTGTCAAAGAAGATGATGACACCAGGGGGCGATTACGTGGGTCAGCGGCGGATTTGATTACTAACGGTATTACCCAAGTTAATCCCAATTGTCGTTATGAGTCAGTTTTGGATGAAACTACGGCAATTAATCAAGCCTTAGATATGGCTCCCGATAACAGTCTAGTAGTAATTTTACCAGAAAGTGTGAGTCGAGCCATCAAGTTAATCAAGCTGCGGGGTTTAGTAACAGAGGAGGTACAGCCACAAAATACCTCCACCACAATCATAGATACTCAAAATGGGATGACGTCTTCTGTGATCAAGACTTTACCTTAGTTGGGGTTGTAGAGACGAATCTATGGCGTCTCTACTTCTAAATGTTGCTGTTCTCCTATGGCTACCCCTCCTTAGCTATCACCCTGGGCGTCATCATCCTGAGAGTTCAATTCTTCCTTGAACCCCCGTAAGGTTTTACCCAATGCATTTCCCAATTCAGGAATTTTTTTAGGTCCAAAAATTACGATAGCTACAATGGCAATTATGACTACTTCCGGCCATCCTAGTCCAAACATTACGGTTATCCTTTATTTAAGTATAATTAAAGACAGAACTTTAGATCATAAAATTCTCTAGTGCCAAGTTTATCTAAATAGATGAGCAATATTTGGGTTTATTTTAGAGTATCTCCCAGGTGAGACCAAGGCAGTAAAAATTTTAGAATCTTTTCTCAGTTTTACTTTGAATTTGACACTCACCAGGTTTAAAGACAGGGGCTAGAAACCAACCTTTAACAGTGCTGGGAAAGCAAAACACCCTAGACGCTCAAGACAACTATTTTTCAAATTGCAATTGGGCTGACTTTTAAATTGTTTTTGCTTTGGTGAGTCTATGCTTTCTCAATGGGGATATTTAACCAATCACTTAATTCATGAGCTAGCCATTCCAGTTCCGCTTCAGATTGAATAGCACCATCATTAACACTCAGAGGGTATTTTGTCACTCCCACCCAAATTTCTAACTTTGCGGGTTGGACACTATCACCCATAGCATCTTCGACGTATCGAGGAATATAAGCAATCTTAGTAATATTTTCCCGAGGCGCTGGGGGGAAACCATGCCATTTAAATCCGAATAATTCATAAGTAAAGGTCATTTGCTGCTCATCAAAACGCAGGCGGGTGCGTCTAAATAGAGAGTGAAATAAATGATACAATATGTAATAACCCATACCCCACAGCATCAATCCCACTAAGACACCGAGAAAATTGATGGGAAATAGCCCCCCAATTGTCACCTCGAAGCCAACAAAGAACAAAAACATACCAAATAAAGCACCTAAAGCACCAAATCCAAATAAACCACCGAATAACCCTGAAAATTGCGAACCAGCCGATGGGATGAGAATTTCTAGATGATCCCAATTCTGGGAAAGTTGAATTTTACTCCCCACAGGTTTAACCATATTTAAAGGGAGGGGGCTTTTCAAGTCCGACTCATTCAAAGCTTTCAGAGCTTCTAAAGCGGAACTTGGTCGCCGTTCTAGGGTTGGTTCAGTCATCCACCTTAACCAGCGAGTCAACCCTGGACTCAGGTGAGTTACTTGTTCAAACTGAATGCGAAAATCTTTTTGGGGTAAATCGGCTGGATGATTACCGCTGACTAAATAAATTAATGTTGCGCCTAAACTATAAAGGTCAGAAGTAGGAACAGTACGCCCCCCAAATTGCTCTGGAGGCATATAGCCATATGTTCCGACCACAGTTCTAGTCCCAGCTTCTGTATCAAGTACATTTTGCACAGAACCGAAATCTACTAGGTAAACTTGACCGACATGATGAGCGGAGCGCTCACCCAATAAAATATTGCTAGGCTTAATATCACGGTGAATCACAGGTGGATGCATCCCATGTAGGTAGATGAGAATTTCTAAAAGCTCTGTGGCTACCTGTTTGATTTCAGATTCTGTAAAAGTCCGTCCAACTTTGATGTATTGTTCTAAAGTTTGACCTGAAATATAGCTCTGTACTAGAGCAAATCCTTTAAGCTTGGGTAAATTTACTTCAAAATAGTCTAGATAACTGGGGATAGCGGGATGGGATAAAGATTTTAAAATTTTGGCTTCGCGCTCAAATAGCTTGAGATCATCCCATTCAAAGTCACTGCTAAAAGAAAGTAACTTGACGACTACTAACTCCCCTGTGGTTTTATCCCTGGCTAAGAACGTCCGTCGCCCTGATTTCTTTCCTAATAGCTGCTGGACTTCGTAGCGATCGCCTAAGACTTCGCTGATCATTATGATTGCTAATAACGCTAAGTTTTCAAGCTTTTTTGGCTTATGGCTTGTCAAATTGGGCAAGCTGATACATTTAGTATAATTGTGTTTTTCTATGCCTTCCCAACTTTGGCCTTATACTACTCCTGGTATTCCCGATGAATTATTTGAGCATTTACCGGGTATTCCCTTCAGTCAGCGAGAACTGAGACTATTATTAATTTCCCAACTGCGGCTCAAATCTGATTCAGTATTATGGGATATTGGCGCGGGAACAGGGACAATTCCTGTAGAAGCTGGACTACTATGTCCTAACGGACACATTATAGCAGTAGAACGGGATGAAGATGTAGCCAACTTAATTAATCGCAACTGCGATCGCTTTGAAGTCAAGAATGTGCAAATAATTGAAGGTAGCGCCCCAGAATGTTTGCAGGAGATCAAGTTAGTCCCTGATCGGGTTTGCATTGAGGGTGGAAAACCCATAGAGGATATTTTACCAGCCGTATGGCATTATTTGCCCACATCAGGGAGGGTTGTGGCCACAGCTGCTAATCTAGAAGGACTATATGCTATTTCTCAAAGCTTCTCGCTGTTGCGAGCTAGAAATATTGAAGTTGTCCAGTCTGCTGTCAACCGTTTGGAGACGCGGGGCTTTTCTCAAACCTTTGTGGCTGTTGATCCCATCTTTATCCTGAGTGGTGAGAAACTAGACTAGTTTAGAAGGATGAAAACTGAGGCATCCAGGATAAATTAGAGCTTCTACCATGGCTTAGTCCACGCTACGCTATTAGACTTTATCTTTATACTTCATACTCATTTCTATGCCTTGGTCTCGGATTATTAGTGGAATTGTGGCGATCGCCCTGGCTCTGGGGGCTACCCTTTTGGGTGGTTGGTACTTTACTATCGCCATTGCGGTGGTGGTTCTTTTAGGTCAAGAAGAATATTTTAATTTGGTGCGAGCTAGAGGTATTTTACCCGCTGCTAAAACTACCATGTTTGTCAGCCTAGCTTTACTAGTGATTTGTAACTTTAATGAAAGTTTGGCTGATGCTGTGATGCCAATAGCAGGGACATTAATTTGTTTTTATTTATTGTTTCAACCAAAAATGGCTACAATCGCCGATATTTCCGCCTCGATTATGGGACTATTTTATGTTGGCTACTTATCAAGTTACTGGGTAAGATTGCGTAATCTTGATAGTTTAGCCTACAGCAATATGCCCTATGGCTACGCCAGGCAAGCTAACGGTAGTTACTGGACCAATATTGGCAACTTCCAGGAATACAGTTTTGCATCCTTACCACCGGGTTTAAGTTTAACAGTGTTGACTTTCTTTTGTATTTGGGCTGCTGACATTGGTGCGTATGTGATTGGCAAATTCTTCGGCAAAACCCGTTTGTCTGATATCAGTCCTAAAAAAACCGTTGAAGGGGCGGTATTTGGAATTATAGCCAGCGTCGCTGTAGCCTTGGTAGGAGCCTATTATCTGCACTTGCCAAAATTCCTCTTCACTGGTGTAGGATTGGGTTTACTGATTGGTATTGCTAGTCTGTTAGGTGACCTCACTGAGTCTATGCTCAAGCGTGACGCTGGCGTGAAGGATTCAGGCCAGTTGATCCCCGGTCATGGTGGTATTTTAGACCGCACTGATAGTTATATTTTTACAGCCCCGTTGGTTTACTATTTTGTGACGCTTTTATTACCATTGATTGCAAATCTCTGACCTGTGGAGAATGGGGACTGTAGGCTAAACCATTTACCCCGGATCCAGGTTTCATCTCTCCTCAAGGATTAATCTTAATCATTCCTTGGCAAATCATCTGACCAGGGATCACACTCATTTCTTGAATATCGACATCTGAGCCAAGATTCAGATTGTAACTGTGCTCATCCTTTAACAGAGATGCTTCGTTTTGCATGACTTGGATATTGTCTAGCTTCAACTCATGACCGCCAATTAAGGAGCAATTGAAATTAATTTCCAGATGCGTGGCTTCACTTGCATATGATATAATACACCTGAGGAGAATTTTATTATTATCAAGTATTATTCTTTGCCAGGAAATTGGCTTGGCTCTCAAACCAATTTCTGGTAATATTTTCAACAATAGATCATTTAAACCAGTAGAGAATAATTCAGATGAGAGCGAACTATTCAGGTCTTTCTCTTCTACCATTAATTGAACAGAAACAGGTACTATTTTTAATAGTCGTAGTGCCTGTCCCTTGAGTATTGAGGCGATATTTACCTGAATATTTTCTGCTAACAGTTGAATTTGTGTGAGATGAATACCTTGATACACTGCATTAGTCGCAAAAATAGATACCCAAGGAACACAACCAGAGAGAATTTGGCGATCGCTCGCTTTAATTTCTACATCTAACTGCGATACTTGGCTGACCTGTGATTTTAACCACAGTTTGAGGGCTGTTGTCAGTGTATGTGTGATGATCCGGATTTTAGGTGGATTTTTACTTAGGGAATTTTTCTCGGACATGGAACAACTAGGTTGATGGGTACTGGATCAGTAACTAACTGAGGCGAAATTAGCCTTAAATGTAACATTTATCTCTATTCTGCACAAAATTTAAATCATATGATTATTTAAATCGAAAAGACTATACACAATAATTTCATTATGGAGGAACGGGTACAAAAGATTCTAGCTCAGTGGGGGATTGCCTCACGTCGTGAAGCTGAAGAAATGATTCGGCGATCGCGAGTGCGGATCAATGGTGTCACAGCACATTTAGGTCAAAAAATTGATCCAGAAAAAGATAAAATTGCCGTAGATGGTCAGCCAGTTTCTGCCCAACGGCGTCCACCCTTGATATATTTATTACTACACAAACCTGCGGGAGTAGTTTCTACTTGTGACGACCCCCAAGGAAGAAAAACAGTTTTGGATTTACTCCCACCCGAGTTACGCCAGGGTTCAGGTTTGCACCCAGTTGGTCGTTTAGATGCACAATCAACAGGAGCATTAATCCTGACAAATGATGGATATCTCACATTTGGACTCACCCATCCACGTCACAGGATTCCTAAGACTTATCGGGTACTAGTCAAGGGACATCCCCCGGAAGCGGTGCTAGAAATGTGGCGTGAAGGGGTGGTCTTGGGGGAAAAAAAAACACTTCCTGCTACAGTAAATTTTATAGGAACTATTGCTAAAAATAGCCATTTAGAAATAGTTTTAAAAGAGGGGAGAAACCGACAGATTCGCCGTGTAGCTGAACAGTTGGGATATCCAGTAATTAAGCTACATCGTACTGCCATAGGTCCGATTCAATTAAAAAGGCCAAATTTGCCCTTATTACATGAGGGTAAATATCGTTCACTTAATGATGCTGAAGTTAGCTTTTTGCAAAAACAAATTAAGCATCTACCCGTTAAAGATTGAGATGAGATCAGGAATGGAACGAAAGCATGAAGTGGCTCAAAAGTAAAGATAAACCGGAAATTAGAGTTTCATTAAAACAACAACAATCGGAAAAATTGGCAGAACTGGGAGCTTACCTGTTGGCTGTCCGTAAAGAAAGAAGTTTATCACAAGAAGACATAGTATTTTTAACCAAAATTCCCCAGAAACTGTTAGATTCCATTGAACAAGGTAAATTAGATGATCTGCCAGAACCAGTTTATATTAGAGCTTTAATCAGACAATTTGCCGAAGTATTAGGCTTAAATGGCGTAGAATTGTCCAATACTTTTCCTCTGGGCTTTCCACCCGTGAGTTTAGCACCTACTAGGAAAGTTCATTTAAGTGGTCTACTACGTCCTGTTCATCTTTACTTACTTTACATACTTGTCATTGTATGCTCTGTAAGTAGCTTATCTCGCCTGCTAAATAATAATACTCTCAGCGATAGCAATCAACAGGAAAAACAAGAAACTGTGTTAAAACCACAGCACAATCAAGTAAATTCCCAAGCATCAAACCAGTTCCAAAGTGTTAGCGATAGATTTAATCGCATCAATAACAGTGACTCACTACATATTGGTGTGACATTAAAAGCATCATCATGGATTCGTATTATAGCTGATGGCAAAATTGAGTTTGAAGGCGTTCTCCCAGAAGGAAGTCAGCGCAGTTGGAAAGCCCAACAGCAACTAACGGTGAAAACCAATAATGCGGGTAGCGTATTAATCAGTGTCAATCAGCAAGAAGCTAAACAAATGGGAGAACCGGGTAAAGAGAGAGAAATCAAGATTGCTGCTAGACCAAAATCCTGAGGAATAAATAACTGTTTATTCCTCACTTCTCCTGGGGTGCGCGTCCATAAAGTTGAGTCAGATTTTTCAGACGCTCTCCTAGTTCTCTTGTTAACAATGAGGACTGGTAACGCCAACCCCAGTTACCCTCAGCAGTGCTGGGAAAGTTCATTCGCGCCTCGCTTGCTAAACCTAAAATATCCTGCAAAGGAATAATTGCTTGATTAGCGATGGAACTCAAAGCCAGTCGAATTACATCCCAGTGGACACCTTCTGGACTAATGCAACCTAAATAAAGTAATAAATTGCGCTTTTCCCAATCGTTAGCTTGATTAAACCAGCCTACAGTTGTGTCATTATCGTGAGTACCCGTATAAACTACAGCATTACGTGTATGGTTAAAAGGTAAAAAAGGATTACCGGGATCAGAACCAAAAGCAAACTGCAAAACTTTCATCCCAGGAAATTCATACTTGTCCCGTAATGCTTCTACTTCTGGGGTAATTACCCCCAAATCTTCCGCTAAAACTGGTAGTGTACCTAGTTTCGCTTTAATCGCATCAAATAACTCATCTCCTGGAGCTTTCAACCACTCTCCATTCATGGCTGTCTCTTCTCCCCTTTCCACAGCCCAGTAGGCTTCAAATCCGCGGAAATGGTCAATGCGAATCACATCTATATAATCGAGCATCGCTTCAAATCGACCCACCCACCATTTAAAATCTTGCTTTTGTAATTCTTGCCAATTATAAACAGGATTACCCCATAATTGACCAGTTTCACTAAAGTAATCCGGTGGAACTCCCGCCATTAAAGCTGGTTCTCTGGTTTCTTCATCAAGACAAAATATCTCGGGGTGCGCCCACACATCAGCACTATCTTGGGCTACATAAATGGGAATATCGCCAATAATGTAAATGCCGCTCATATTGGCATAGGATTTAAGTTCAGACCACTGGCGGAAAAATTCAAATTGGACAAACTTATAATAGAAGATTTCCGATTTTAATTTTTCCCTAGCTTTATCTATTGCTGCTGGTTCACGCTTGACCAGTTCCGCCTCCCAAGTATGCCAACTGGTATTATTATGAGTGTCTTTGAGCGCCATAAATAAGGCGTAATCATCTAACCAATAGGCTTTGCTGTCACAAAAACCAGCAAATTCCTTTTGTTGTAAAGGTGTAGCCTTAACTTGAAAATGATTACAAGCTTTTTGTAGCAAAGCAGTCTTGAGAGACTTGACTCCCTCGTAGTCTATCTGAGAGTCGTTAAATACTGGTAGATTAGCAAAGTCCTCTTCAGTTAGTAAACCTTGCTCTTGCAGCTGTTCTGGACTGATGAGCATGGGGTTTCCCGCCATAGCTGAATATGCAGCATAAGGAGAATTACCGTATCCCGTTGGTCCTAAAGGTAAAACTTGCCAATATTGCTGGTAACTCTCTCTGAGAAAATCAATAAATTTATAGGCTTCTAAGCCTAAATCTCCAATACCAAACCGGCTGGGGAAGGATGTAGGATGCAATAAAATACCACTGGATCTGGGAAAAGGCATATTTAAGTTCAAATATAACAAGAAGTTATCCCATCAAATCTATCATGACTTACAGAAACCCCGCACCCACCGTTGACATCATTATTGAATTGGTAGACCGTCCACATCGACCAATAGTATTAATTGAGCGGCATAATTTACCTTTTGGTTGGGCTATTCCCGGTGGTTTTGTTGATTATGGTGAACCTGTCGAAGTGGCGGCGCGAAGGGAAGCTGAGGAAGAAACGGGTTTGAAAGTCGAGTTAATTACACAATTCTTGGTATATTCTGACCCTAGTCGCGATCGCCGTCAGCATACCATCAGCATTGTGTTTTTAGCAACAGCCACGGGGGAACCAATGGCAGGTGATGATGCCAAAAATATAGGCATTTTTGAGTCTTGGCGTGTACCGAGTAATTTATGTTTTGACCATGATCGCATTCTCCGGGATTATTGGCATTATCGCCATTATGGGCTACGTCCCCAGTTGGGTTTTGATTAATTAACCACAGATGTACATAGAATAAAATGAATAAATTATTACTCTATAATGTGTTGGTAGTACTTGAGGGTGCATTATGAATGTTGAGGAATTGTTAGAGCAATATGCCGCAGGAGAACGGCAATTTCAAAACGCCAATTTTAGCGGTGTAGACTTGAGAGGGGCACAGTTAAATGATATAGATTTACACAAAACAGATTTAAGTGGAGTAGATTTAAGTGAAGCTAAATTAAAAAAAGCTAATCTCTGGGAAGCAAATCTGTCTAGGGCTGCTTTAAAATGTACAAATTTGACTCAAATTAGGGGCTATCGGCTTAATTTAAGTTGGGCTGACCTGACTGGTGTTGATTTAAGTTTTGCAAATTTGGAAGAGGCGAATCTTTCTGGCGCAAATTTCACCCAAGCTAACCTAATCCATACTAATCTGATGAAAGCATTATGGGAAAACTGCAATCTGCACAAAGCCCAACTTCGGGGAGTCCGGTTAGATAAATCTAATTTGTCAGGGGTGAATTTAGCTCAGGCGAATTTAGTTGGGGCTTCTCTAGAACAAGCAAACCTCAAGGGGGCCTGTTTGCAAGGGGCTAATTTGGAAAGAGTCTGTCTGACAGATGCAAATTTAATGCTAGCAAATTTCGATGGTGCAAATTTACAACGGGCAATTTTAACCGGAGCCAATATTTATGGGGCGAGCTTTGACAATGCTGACCTCACTGGTGCAATAATGCCTGATGGGGAAGTTTACCAACAGCCAAACACCTGTGAGGGAGAAATTGGCACAGGGGAAACATTATTAGAAAACATGATATCTATGAATCGTCAAGTAATTCGTACTGATAAAGCACCGGCTCCGGTGGGACCTTATAATCAAGCCATCGCCGCTAACGGTCAAATGATCTTTGTGGCTGGACAAATTGCCATTGACCCCCGACTGGGTGATGTCATCTACACAGATGATGTTAAAAAGCAAACTGAGCAAGTTATGGCTAATCTAGAAGCTATTCTGACAGCCTCTGGTGCCACATTTGAAAGTGTGGTCAAAACTACAGTATTTTTAGCTGATATGAATGATTTTGCCGTAGTCAATGCGGTTTATGCTCAATATTTTCCTGAAGCTACAGCCCCAGCCCGTGCTTGTGTCCAGGTTTCTCGTCTACCAAAGAATGTTTTGGTAGAAATCGATTGTATTGCGGTTGTTTAGCCTATTTTTGCCACAGGAAAATATTAGGCGATCGCCTAGATTGTACAGTCAATCCTAGGGCGATCGCCTTCAACTTCAGCCGAAAATGATTATTAATAATAATTGCCAATACCCATTGCCAAACAACAGGCAAGACAAAGAATATTTTATGGAAGGATCACAACCTTACCAGCGGTTTCAACCAATTTCCCGATGATGTATGACCCCCTGTGGGCAATTATGTGACTGCTGTTGCTTCTTGCAGTGAGCAAAATGCTTATCCATAATTGCCGGAACTTGTGTATATGGAATACGACTATAACGGGTTTTGTCTGGCATCACTATATTAGGGCCAGCCTTGCATTTTTTCATACACCCAGTACCTTTAATACTCACTTGATCTTCCAACCCACGATGACTTAAAGCAGCCTCCAATGCTTGACAAACTGCTTTACCGCCACGCTTCATACAATCAGACTTGTGACACACCAAAATAGTGTCTTTATTTTTACTTATTTTTTCCTGCGTGTTTTTGATGTCCGGGGGTTCTATGACTGAGGTAACCGTTGCAACCGTCTCGATATGAGAACGTACTGCCATCACACGCTCCGCTTTGAATATAACTTTATCTTTTTTTATATCATGCTTTTGAGAACCAACAACTTGCAGCCAACTACCAGGCGCTAAACGCAAGTCAAAAGCCGCGCGTAAATGTTTAGCAAGTTTAACATAGCATTCACCCTCAGCAGTGTCTAATAACAAGCCCTTGAGGTTGTAGCCATCTTTAATGACAAAATCTATGAATTTTCCTTCTAGGCGAAATTCCGATATTTCTCTACTGTAAGATGCACTCATTTTGCTTAATCTCTCCTTAACTAACTCAGCCTAAATAGGTGTTGTGTGTCAAAACTTCAGAAATTTCGGTAACGACTTTTCCAGCAGCATTCCAGACTCCAAATCAAATCCTGTCGAGATGCTGTTAACTGCTGTATTACAGACCAGACTTGAACCATTGCTAAAGGGGTGTTAATCTCAACCCTCAATGGTTGGTTAGTCTCACAGGAACAGGGGATATCTAATTCATGTAAGCGTTTATACACTTGCCATCGGTCTGCCCAGTCCACCTCTACGCCTACAATAAAATTTTTCTCGATTTGTGAACGTAACCGTTTCAACAGACTAGCCCTCAACTTGCAACCCATTAGTGCTTTAAGCCCCTGAACTGAAAAATCTTGGGGAATAATGCCTCTTTAATATCAGCATACCTTAAATGAAAAGTTTTCTCAATTGAATCAAAAAAAGATCACAAATTTCTCATACTTTCCGGTTATGAATTAGGAAGTGGGTAGTGGTGAGTGTGGGAGGAATAGGCGATTGAGTTGTGACTCATTGCGACCAATGACTGGAAATCTCCCATGTTTGAGCGGGAAAATGACTGAAATTGTTAAACTTCATCCCCTAGAAGGTTAAAATTTTACTAATTCCCCTAATTACCTGGGTTGTTTGGCGGGTGGAAACGTAAAGATCATCTCCTTTGCTGATGAAAAACCTGAAAGTTGGAAGGGATGAGATTGGTTATGTTTAGAAAATAATTGCTAGATACTGTTATTAGTTGATTAATCATAACTGTGATGAGATCCCTGGCATCATTCCAGTTCTCATAAAAAACCATATTTACAGAAATAAAAATCTAATTTTTTTGTTATTAATCGCTGTTGATTTCTTCTAAAAATGTTAATATATAAAAGATAAGCAGTTAAAAGCCATAACTGTGAAAAAGCGAGGAGAACAATGTCTGATACACAAACTTTAGTACAAAATTTTGGTCAGGTTTATGACAATCCTGTACTGCTAGATCATAGTGTTACTGCTCCGGTAACAGAAGGTTTCAACGTTGTGTTAGCTAGCTTCCAAGCACTATATTTACAATATCAAAAGCATCATTTTGTAGTAGAAGGTTCAGAATTTTACTCACTGCATGAGTTCTTTAGCGACAACTACGAACAAGTACAAAGTCATGTCCATGAAATTGGCGAGCGCCTAAACGGGCTGGGTGGTGTACCAGCGGCTAGTTTTAGTAAGTTAGCGGAACTTACCTGTTTTGAGCCAGAACCCGACGGTGTATATTCTTGCCGCCAAATGATAGAAAATGATTTAGCAGCAGAACAAGCCATTATTAAGGTTATTCGTCGTCAAGCTTCTCAGGCAGAGAGTTTAGGCGACCGTGGTACCCGCTATCTCTATGAACAAATTCTGTTAAAAACTGAGGAAAGGGCTTACCATTTAGCTCATTTCCTGGGTAAAGATAGCTTAACTTTAGGATTTGTCCAAACTGCTGAAAATTAGAGTTTGATAATTGGATTCGCGTCAAGTCTGCTCTCAGATAGTAGTTGACAGACTTAAACATTAAGAAGATATACAAAAGCCAGGTGTTTTAACTCCCAAGGGTTGAAACACCTGCTTTTTTAATGTATGGCAATAATGTTCAAGCTAGTTAGAACATAAACTGACCATGAAACTTCGAGGATATATGAAAAGTTTTTGGCGAAAATAATTCGCTACTATACCAAGGCTTTTAAGCCCGGTTTCGTGGCTTTTGTCGTAGTAGATATGATTTCCAATCACTCAAATTAGATAAAGTTCTCAGATATATTCTAAAAAGTATTAGTTGCAATTGAAGATATTTACTAATAGTCCAATTTCTGTTATTGATAATTTATTCTATTACTAGAAAACTTACATATCTTAATAAAAATGTGACGGGACATGGGAAGAAAATTAGACCTTTACCTCAAAAATTGCTTGATGGTGGGAAAAGCAGTGGAACTTATGGAGGATTCATATATTTTGTAATCAGCCATACTGCACAAGGACAGTACATCCACAAAAAGGTAGGCTATAGTAGTTTCCTTGATACAATGGCTGGCGTATTAGGTAAGCGCCCCCCAGTCCCTATGCGCTATCCAACCTGGAAAACTTAATAATAAATAATCTGACAAAGGCGAAAGACCTTTAAAATAATCAGGATTTGTATTCTCTTACTCCAACGCAACAACTATGCCCCGCCGTCAAGACATCCGGAAAATACTACTGTTAGGCTCTGGTCCTATCGTCATCGGTCAAGCCTGTGAATTCGACTACTCCGGTACTCAAGCCTGTAAAGCACTGCGAGAAGAAGGCTATGAAGTAGTCTTAGTTAATTCTAACCCGGCAACAATTATGACTGATCCAGAAACAGCGGATCGCACCTATATTGAGCCACTAACACCGGATATGGTCGAAAAGGTTATCGCCAAAGAACGCCCTGATGCCCTCCTACCTACCATGGGAGGACAAACAGCACTCAATCTTGCCGTAGCCCTAGCGAAAAATGGCGCATTGGATAAGTATAACGTTGAACTAATCGGCGCTAAATTACCAGCCATCGAGAAAGCGGAAGACCGCAAACTGTTTAATGAAGCTATGGAAAAAATCGGGGTGGCTGTTTGTCCTAGTGGTACGGCTTCATCTTTATCAGCGGCCAAAGAAATCGCCGATCGCATTGGCAGTTATCCCCTAATTATACGTCCTGCCTTTACAATGGGGGGGACTGGTGGCGGTATTGCCTATAATCAAGAAGAATTTGAAGAAATGGCACAGGTAGGTATAGATGCTAGCCCAGTGTCGCAAATTCTCATAGACCAATCCCTACTCGGTTGGAAAGAATACGAGTTGGAAGTCATGCGGGATTTGGCAGATAATGTAGTGATTATCTGTTCGATTGAAAACCTAGACCCGATGGGGATTCACACGGGTGATTCCATTACTGTTGCCCCTGCCCAAACGCTGACTGATAAGGAATATCAGAGGCTCCGGGATATGGCAATTAAAATTATCCGGGAGATTGGCGTAGAAACCGGCGGCTCTAATATCCAATTTGCGGTTAATCCCGTGACTGGTGATGTGGTGGTAATTGAAATGAACCCTCGTGTTTCCCGCAGTTCCGCCCTAGCTTCCAAAGCTACGGGGTTCCCCATTGCCAAAATTGCGGCCAAGCTAGCTGTGGGATACACCCTGGATGAAATTAAAAATGATATCACTAAGCAAACCCCCGCATCCTTTGAACCGACTATTGACTATGTAGTTACTAAAATTCCCCGCTTCGCTTTTGAAAAGTTTCCTGGTTCTGACCCTGTGCTGACAACTCAAATGAAGTCAGTGGGTGAAGCCATGGCCATTGGGCGGACATTTAATGAGTCTTTCCAAAAGGCTTTCCGTTCTCTAGAAACTGGACGGGCTGGCTGGGGTTGTGACCAATCGGAAAAGTTGCCAAGTGGTGAACAAATTCGCGCTCAATTGCGAACCCCTCATCCCGATCGCATTTTTGCGGTGCGCCATGCTTTACAATTGGGGTTAAGTAGCGAGGAAATCTACGAACTTACGGCCATTGATCCGTGGTTCTTGGATAAAATGCAGCAACTGCTGGATGTGGAAAAGTTCCTGAAGCGCACACCTTTACACCAGTTGACAAAAGAGCATTTATATGCAATTAAACGGGATGGCTTTAGCGATCGCCAGATTGCCTTTGCTACTAAGACGAGTGAGGATGAAGTCCGCAATTACCGTAAACAATTGGGAGTAATTCCGGTTTATAAAACTGTAGATACCTGTGCGGCTGAGTTTGAAGCTTTCACTCCTTACTATTACTCTACCTACGAAGCAGAAACCGAGGTTTTACCCACCACTAAGCCGAAAGTGATGATTTTGGGCGGTGGTCCTAACCGCATCGGCCAGGGAATTGAGTTTGACTATTGTTGTTGTCACGCGGCCTATGCTTTGAAGAAAGCGGGATTTGAGACAATTATGGTTAATTCTAATCCTGAAACGGTTTCTACAGATTATGACACGAGCGATCGCCTGTACTTTGAGCCGTTAACCAAAGAAGATGTGATCAACATTATCGAAGCTGAAAATCCCGTAGGTATAATTATTCAGTTTGGGGGACAAACACCCCTAAAATTGGCGGTTCCTTTACAGGAATTTCTTAACCAGAACACCGATCTCCCCACGAAAATTTGGGGAACATCGCCGGATTCCATTGACATGGCGGAAGATCGAGAACGTTTCGAGAAGATTCTTAATCAGTTGAATATTTCTCAACCCCCTAATGGTATTGCTCGCAGTTACGAAGATGCGCTGATTGTCGCTCAACGCATTGGTTATCCAGTGGTAGTGCGCCCTAGTTACGTCTTGGGAGGACGAGCCATGGAAATTGTCTATTCTGATACAGAATTAGAACGTTACATGACCTTTGCCGTTCAGGTAGAACCAGATCATCCTATTTTAATTGATAAGTTTCTCGAAAATGCCATTGAAGTCGATGTGGATGCCATCGCTGACCACACGGGTAATGTGGTGATTGGTGGCATTATGGAACACATTGAGCAGGCGGGTATTCACTCAGGGGATTCTGCCTGTTCTCTACCATCCATTTCCCTGTCTCCAGCAGTTCTGCAACAAATCCGCACTTGGACGGTGCAATTAGCTCAAGCATTGTCTGTGGTGGGATTGATGAATATTCAGTTTGCTGTTGTGGGCGCGCAAGGGTATTCTCCCCAAGTTTATATTCTAGAGGCTAACCCCCGGGCTTCGCGTACTGTGCCATTTGTATCTAAAGCTACGGGTGTACCTTTAGCAAAACTGGCATCTTTAATTATGTCGGGGAAAACTTTAGCAGAACTCAACTTAACTCAGGAAGTGATTCCATCTCATATCGCTGTCAAGGAAGCAGTATTACCGTTTAATAAATTTCCGGGAACTGACACTATATTAGGGCCAGAAATGCGCTCGACTGGTGAGGTAATGGGGATTGACACCGACTTTGGGCGGGCTTTTGCTAAGGCAGAATTAGCTGCTGGAGAGTTTTTACCGCTTAAGGGTACTGTGTTTGTCTCCATGAGCGATCGCGATAAATCTGACGCGGCGAATGTGGTGAAGGAACTGATGCAATTGGGCTTTACGGTCATGGCTACATTAGGTACACGCCGTGTCCTCCAGGAACACGGGCTAGATGTTGAGTTAGTCCTGAAACTCCATGAAGGTCGTCCCCACGTGCTGGATGCAATTAAAAATCAGAAAATTCAATTGATTATTAATACACCTTCTGGGGAAGAAGCCCAAACTGATGCTAGGTTAATCCGGCGTACAGCCTTAGCCTACAAAATCCCCATTGTGACTACTATTGCTGGCGCTAGAGCTACTGTGGCAGCTATTCGTTCGCTGCAAAATACTACTTTAGATGTCAAGGTGATCCAAGATTACTGCAAGGTGGGTGAATTAGGGGCTAGCACCTGAGAATTTCGGGCTTATACGAACAAAGTGGTCAGGCAAAGTTGACCACTTTGCTTTTTTGGGTAATGTCCACTCAGCAGTATTTACAGGAAAAATTAAGTAATTATTATAGAACCATAATTATTATTTATATTGAGATATGTTAAGAAATATGAGCGAATACGATTAGTATTTCGTAATGGGATAAGTCTGGATACGCTCTTAGCACAGCTATGGTGCGGGGTTAAGGTCTTTCGTAATCAAGAGGATACAAATGTGATCGAACTCTATAAATTGTGTCTCTCGCAAGACGCATAGATTAAAACAGGAGGAAAAGTGCAAAATAGAACACTTATGGTGATTAAACCTGTGGATTTCGCCAATTATGTCCACTGGTAGTGTTTCTAACCATTGCTAAAGATAATGATATCCATTAGCAAATGTCACAAAAATCAGCGTCTACAGGTATTGGCATCTTTTATCATAAATGTTACAGTTTTTAATATAGATACAAGAAATGTTTGATTTATTAAGTTTTATCTAACCTAAGACAGATGTGGAAAATGAGACATAAATTATAGAGTCTAGCCGCCAAGCCCTAAGCCAGGGAACAAAGTAGCCGATGATCACATCGGAATGTATAAAGTAGTAACCTGAGCAACAGTTATTATTCTCAGTGGGTTATATCCCACAACAACAAAGATCAGTTAATTACCCTACCGTTACATCCATCATTAATTACCAAAGAGTAGCGCCATGAAGACCGCTCAGACAGCCACAGACCTCGTGCGGACTTACCTGCGTGAGATTGGCCGTGTGCCACTCTTAACCCACGAGGAGGAAATTTTCTACGGTAAACAGGTGCAATTTTCTCGTATTTTGCACGATGTCAGGGATTCTCTGGTTAACCAGAAGGGTCGTCAACCTAGTCTAGAAGAGTGGGCGAAAGCTGCAAATCTAGAAGTAACAGAGTTGGAAGATGCGATCGCCCAGGGTGAAATCGCTAAACGCAAGATGGTAGAAGCCAATTTGCGTCTGGTAGTATCAGTTGCCAAAAAGTACATTAAGCGTAACGTTGATCTATTAGATTTGATTCAAGAAGGTAGTATTGGGATGCAGCGGGGTGTAGAAAAGTTTGACCCCACCAAGGGGTACAGATTTTCTACCTATGCTTATTGGTGGATACGTCAAGCCATCACCAGGGCGATCGCTGAAAAGGCTCGGACTATCCGCTTACCAATTCACATTACTGAAAAACTTAATAAAATCAAAAAGGCACAACGGCAATTATCGCAACAACTGGGACGCGCACCGTCAGCTGCTGAACTGGCTCTAGAGTTAGATTTAACACCCAAACAGGTACGAGAGTATCTGGAAAAGGCGCGGTTACCTTTATCTTTAGATTTGCGGTTGGGTGATAACTACGACACCGAACTGGGGGAAATGTTAGAAGATCCCGGAGCTTCTCCAGAAGAGTTTGTCATGCAGTCTTCTCTATCTTCTGACTTAGAGCGCCTCATGGATGAACTTACCCCGCAACAAAAGGAGGTAATTAAATTGCGCTTTGGCTTACTAGATGGACAGGCTCTAACTTTAGCGAAAATAGGTGATCTTCTCCAGATTAGTCGTGAACGAGTCCGGCAAATCGAACGAGAAGCCTTAAGTAAACTTCGTAAATCTAAAGCTAACATGAACGAATATTTAGCAAGTTGAGTACAGACGCGAGTGATCGCGTCTTTCTCAGGAATACTTGTGAGCAGAGTTTAGGTTAAGATGAGAAAGTACGCTACTGGAGGTACGGTTACATCGACTTTAAGCATGGACTTAGACTGTTAAATTAGATTGATAGGAACAGTTTATCGGCTGTTCAAATAACTAAATTATTATTCAAGTTGCAAACACCACACTACAGTTAGTAGTGTGAGTACAGGAGGTACAAGATGAGTAACCAATCCAAGAAGGTCTCAGAATTTTTTAACGGTGATTCAGAAACTACTAACTTACTGTGGCAATACGTTAAATCTCTGACTCCGGACACAGTTACCCAACTATCAAAGCCAACTTCCTCTGAAGTTATTCAGGTAATGGAGCGTAATATCATTGGATTATTAGGCAACCTACCTTCAGAACACTTCGACATTACAATCACCACCAGTCGTGAAAGTCTTGGTCAGCTACTGGCTTCGGCAATGATTAGTGGTTATTTTATCCGAAACGCTGAACAGAGAATGCATTTTGAAACTGTTTTACAAGGAACCGAAGAGAATCATCACGCAGTTGACTAATGATTTCTAATTTTTCCTAAAAAAGTCAATACTGTTACCTAAATCTTACATCAAACGCCTTCAGGCAATCGGTGTGCGTGCAGGGCATTTAGTCTCCGGGGAGGACGGACTCACCAATAATCCCCTTAACTTTTTTACTTTAGCGGAGTCTCCACCCCCCGATAATATATGAGTACAACTAGTTCTTCTTGCCAACCTCACAAAATTATCGGTGTGGCGGTAATTTATAACCAGCATCAGCAAATTTTAATTGATCGTCGTATTCCCCAAGGTGTGATGGGTGGTTTATGGGAGTTTCCCGGAGGCAAAATTGAGCCTGGTGAAACCATCGAAGAATGTATTAAACGAGAAATTAAAGAGGAACTAGCCATAGAAATCGCAGTGGGAGAGCATTTAATTACTATTGATCATACTTATACTCATTTGCGGGTTACTCTGATGGTGTATCATTGTCGTCTAATTATGGGTATTCCTCAAACCATAGGGTGCGATGAAATTTGCTGGGTGGATTTGGATGATATGGAAAAATTTACCTTTCCCGAGGCTAATAGTCAAATTATCGCAGCGTTAAGGCGGGAAGTTAGAAATTGATATTATTTTTGAATAAAAGACTTTTTGGTGTACTGGAGCCTGTTGCATTATCTAAGTAGTGATCCTGTTGCCGGGGAGATGATATAATATTTCATTAACTGCATGGGTATCAGTAAGCAAATGCCTAAGACCGTTAGTGATGTTATGACCTGTGACCCAATTGTTGTGGGAAAGGAAACTCCACTTCAGGAGGCCATTCAAATTATGGCAGAAAAACGCATTAGTGGTTTACCAGTGGTGGACAATGCGGGTAAGCTGGTGGGTATTATTTCAGAAACAGACTTGATGTGGCAAGAAACTGGTGTGACTCCTCCGGCTTACATCATGTTTCTAGACAGCGTCATCTATTTACAAAATCCCGCTACTTATGAAAGGGAACTACACAAGGTATTGGGACAAACTGTTGGGGAGGTAATGAGTCCCAATGCTGTAAGTATTTCACCGGATAAAACTGTGAAAGCAGCAGCACAATTGATGCATGAACGTAATGTTCACCGCCTACCAGTGATTGACGGCGAGAGTCAGGTGGTTGGTATCCTTACCCGTGGTGATATTGTTCGGGCTATGGCAAGTAGTTAATATTCAAGGCTTTTTGAAAAAATTTACAAAATTTAGGACAAATAAATGAATATTACTAATATTACTTCTGAGTCTGTCCGGCAGTTGCTGAGTTCGGAAAATCTGGGCGATCGCTTGCGTGGTGTTAATCAAGTTCGTGAACTGGAACCAGCAACAGCTTTTGAACTGATTCAAGTTGCTATGGGTGACCGTAATTCGCGAGTAAGATACTCAGCAGTAAGTCAAATGGATACTCTGGGAAAGCAAAATTTAGAGTTGTCTTTGGATGTATTGCGCGGTATGCTCAATGACCCTGAACCTGATGTACAAGCTGCTGCGGCTGATTGTTTGGGGGCGTTAAAACTCGAAGATGCTTTTGAAGATTTACAGCAACTTTACAATACAAGCCCTGAATGGCTGGTGCAGTTTAGTGTTATTGCGACATTGGGAGAGTTGGGTGATCCACGGGGCTTTGAACTACTCAAAGAAGCACTATCATCAAAAAATGAATTAGTCCAAACAGCTGCGATTAGTTCGTTGGGTGAGTTGGGAGATATGGAAGCAGTTCCTCTGTTAGCTCCCTTTATTACTAGCTCCGACTGGCAAATCCGTTATAGGCTTGTTCAAGCTTTGAGTCGTTTAGGTGGTGCTGATGCTCACTTGCTTTTAGAAACTCTTACTGATGACGAAGTGGAAGCGGTAGCTAATGAAGCTAAAAAATCTTTAAATTTGGCTTGATTGTCTCAACTTCCATATACTTGAGGCCAAGTTGTGACTATAAAAACTACAACTGCGGCGATCGCTAAAACTCCTTGAATTAAGTTTCCAATTACCGAACCCACTATAATGCCTACACCAGCCTTAACTGCTGGCCATAGTTCCCGTCGGTAAATCAACTCAGCGATAATTGCGCCTAGTAGCGGACCTAATAAAATTCCTAACAGAGGTCCGCCGAAGGGCAAGGTTGGTAGTAAGCCAAAAAAACCTAATATCAATCCTAGGATAGCGCCGATTTGTCCCCACTTACTAGCACCGGCTTTTTTTGCTCCTAAGTAGCCAGCTAGAAAATCTACGGCGATGCTGAGAATTAAAACTACAATTGTGACAACCAGTGGGATTTTGATGGCTGCAAAGGAACTACCCATTATACCCCAAATAATCATAGAAGTTAGAATTAAACTGCTTCCGGGTATACCGGGAACCACCGAACCAATTACCCCCACTACCATGAGGGTAATTAGTAGCCAATAAGTAAGCATAAAGTTTTAAATCTCCATATTAGCTAGCAGGGAGGAATGCAAAGTTACTCCTAATTTATCAGCAATTCCCGCAATCCATTGTTCATCTTGTTTGGTGTAGCTGCGGGGTGCATTGGCTCCTAAAATCATCACTCCTTCCTGACCAATTGGTTGACAGATTACACCTTGTGTGTTGTCTGGTAAGTAATCAAATTCAATTCTCCCGGGGTATACTTTCAAAGCCACGAGATAAATTGGCTTTTGTGTTTCCAATACTCGTTTGAGGATGGGACCTGGTATTACTTTTGATTTAGCACCCAGAATACCACGACGCAGCAGAACCTGGTTTTTATAGACTACTACCAGTGAGCGGGTGACTGTATTAGTCAATAATAAACGAGATGCCCAGGCTAGTTCTGTTTTGACGCTCTCTGGTAAGTCTGGTGCAAGTACAAAACCTTCTTCTCCAATTAATTCTACAGAATCAGGCGATCGCGGCTGTACTTGCTGCCATATTAAACCTGTGAGAATCAAAACTGCACTCAAAATTACGCCCACTACATCCCCACGTGCTTGGGACTCTGTTAGTTCTGGAGTCAGCAATCGGTTAATTAGCAAAAGTACAGCGCCTAACCCACCCACAGCTAGGGGTAAACGGCGTAAAATTTTATTGGGGTCAGATTTGGCCATTAGTGGTTAGTCATTAGTGGTTAGTCATTAGTTGTGAGAATACAACTATTGACTTTTTACAACTGTGCTTATTCCTCGCCTGGTTCAATTATCCTCTGAAACAAATAACCAGTACCTCTGGCTGTGAGAATTAATTCTGGATTACTAGGATCATCTTCTAATTTAGCCCGCAAACGGGAAATATGTACGTCTACGACACGGGTATCTACATGGCGTTCTGGTGTGTAACCCCATACTTCCTGTAAGATTTCTGAGCGAGAAAATGCTTCTCCGGAACGGCTAACTAGTAACTCTAGGAGACTAAATTCCATACCTGTCAACCGAATGCGCTCATCCCCTTTGTAGACTTGGCGTTTGTTGGTGTCTATTCTAATGTTACCAACATGAATCACGCCGGAGCTAGGAATACCAGAAGCCCCTGTTTTATCTACTCGTCTGAGTACTGAGCGAATGCGAGCTTCTAGCTCTTTGGGGGAAAATGGTTTGACAACATAGTCATCAGCACCTAATTCTAGACCGGTGATGCGATCAGCAACGTCCCCCAAGGCTGTTAGCATGATAATGGGAACATCGGATTCTTTACGCAATTCTTGACATACGCCGTAGCCATCCAGCTTTGGCATCATCACATCTAGCACTACTAGGTCAGGTTCTGATTTGCGAAAGGTTTCTAAAGCTTCTTCTCCATCTCCCGCAGTCACCACATCGTAGCCAATCATGGAAAGGCGCGTTTCCAAAATCCGGCGAATACTGGCTTCGTCGTCTACCACCAAGATTTTTTCTTTATGGCTTTCCAAGTTTCTCTATGCTCCTTAACTAAAATTTAACATGATTAATTTTTAATACCATAATATTAAGATATCATTCCATCAATTGATTGGGAAAAAGCTCTAACTCTTATTCTTATTTGATTTTAGTTTTGACCAACAATTAAGAAAACATTAAGATTTTTGAAAAACTTTAAAGAATGGCAAAGCCTAAAACCTTTTACATTTGTAACGAGTGTGGAGCAGAATCTCCTCAGTGGTTTGGTAAGTGTCCGGCTTGTGGTACATATAATTCTTTAGAAGAGCAAATTACGATTCAATCATCAGTAGATGTGCTGACTAGGGGTGGGATAACTGGTTGGCAAGGAACTCACAATCCTGGTAAATCTACCGTTAAACCAGCAAAACCTAGAGCCTCCCTGACATTTGATCAAATTAGCGATCGCCAAATCGCCCGTTGGGAATCTGGGTATGGTGAACTTGATCGGGTGCTAGGTGGTGGTGTTGTTCCTGGTTCTATGGTGCTAATTGGTGGTGATCCGGGAATTGGTAAATCTACTTTACTACTACAAGTATCAAACCAGTTAGCGCAAAAATACCGCATTCTCTACGTCACTGGAGAAGAATCAGGACAACAGGTAAAATTGCGAGCCTCTCGCTTGGGAGTATCAAAAAGCCAGCATGTCACTAGTGAGCAATCAGAAGCCACAGCAACAGAGGTAGGAGAAGAAAGTATAAATGCTGATTTATATGTATTACCGGAAACAGACTTAGAAGAAATATTAAAGGAGATGGACTCATTAAGGCCGAATCTGGCGGTAATTGACAGTATTCAAACAGTATTTTTTCCGGCGCTGACCTCAGCACCGGGTTCTGTGGCCCAGGTGAGGGAGTGTACAGCGGCTTTGATGAAGGTGGCAAAACATGAAGATATTACGATGTTAATTGTCGGACACGTCACCAAGGAAGGAGCCATCGCCGGTCCGAAGGTTTTAGAACATTTAGTAGATACAGTATTATATTTTGAGGGCGATCGCTTTGCCTCCCACAGATTATTAAGAACTGTCAAGAACCGTTTCGGTGCCACTCACGAAATTGGTATTTTTGAAATGGTAGAGAACGGACTGCGCGAAGTGCCTAATCCTTCAGAGTTATTTTTAGGTAACCGTGATGACCCAGCACCGGGAACGGCTCTTGTAGTAGCTTGTGAGGGTACTCGCCCCATTGTAGTAGAATTACAGGCTTTGGTCAGTCCTACTAGTTACCCTTCTCCCCGGCGTGCAGGTACAGGGATAGACTATAACCGCCTGGTGCAGATTCTGGCTGTTTTAGAGAAGCGGGTTGGGATTCCCATGTCAAAATTAGATTCTTACGTGGCCTCAGCGGGTGGTTTAAATGTGGAGGAACCAGCGGTGGATTTAGGAATAGCCGTCGCTATTGTTGCCAGTTTCCGCGATCGCATAGTTGAGCCGGGTACAATATTAATTGGTGAAGTGGGATTAGGGGGACAAGTGCGCTCTGTGTCTCAAATGGAACTACGATTAAAAGAAGCTGCTAAACTGGGATTTAAACGAGCAATCGTTCCTAAAGGGCAAAAATACCCCGATTTTAACATCGAGATATTAGCAGTATCTAAAGTGATAGATGCAATTATTGCCGCCATTCCCCACCAAACCCTAGAGGACAGCGATTTAGAACTGGAGGAGGAGGAATACACCTCACAGTAGGGGTGACTCATTGACAAGTTTTTCCCGAAACCAGCACCCTCAATATACAGCATATCTCATCTGCTTAGAAGACGGGCTTGCCTGCCTGTGCCATGAGATTTACTATATTAATATCTGTGTAGTTCATTATTAATATCTGTGTAGTTCATTGACTGGAGAGGTGCTGTATATATATCCGTATTATACCTGCACAAGCCCAACCAGTGAGCAAATAATCACGGTCAATGAGTAAACAAAAGCCTTTAAAATCATCAAACCTGCTTTTTGAAAGGGTCATGGCAATCATGGCCACGGTTAATTTATGTTTAGTATTTTTTAACTTAACTTACATACCGTGGCGGGATTTCTATTTACGGAATTTACCCCAAATTACCCGAGTTTATGACCCTGTTAAGGGTATTGAAGACCATAGAGAAACGAGAAATTATTTAAATAAAGTAGACGCACTCCAAGACCAGGTGAGTCAAACAGGGCTAACTTCCCCAGAAGCCAAAATTAAGTTAGAAGAACTTGGTCGTCTCAGTAATGAGATGGTGGACGGTAACCCCTTTGCAGCAGTGAATAAAGGTGGTAATTTTGAAAAAGCTAAAAATCGGATGCGCGATCGCATCGGTCAAGAATCTGCAAAACAGTCTTTTAATACCTTC
This sequence comes from Anabaenopsis sp. FSS-46, assembly GCF_029891665.1. NCBI lineage: Bacteria > Bacillati > Cyanobacteriota > Cyanophyceae > Nostocales > Nodulariaceae > Anabaenopsis > Anabaenopsis sp. FSS-46. Next base: position 70,971 of record NZ_JANQDG010000063.1, read on the forward strand.
TGGAGTCGAGAGTATTTATCGACACAAGGATGGAACCAAGAGATTAACTTTTTTAACAGACAAATCCGACCTTTAATAGCCAGCAACTATTTCCGCCGCATCGGGGAAAATGGGGAATTGCTTGATAACTTTTGGCAGATTGATTTACCCTTTATCTTGCTATTTGGCATAGAATTATTGGGGCGCTCCTTTTATTTGCGCAGTCGTCATCCCAATTTTACCTGGGTAAATGCTATATTGTGGCGCTGGTATGACTTGTTCTTAGTATTGCCTTTTTGGCGTTGGTTACGGGTAATACCGGTAACAGTGCGCCTACACCAAGCCAGGTTATTAAATCTTCAGCCCTTGCAGCAGCAAATAAACCAATCAATATTAGCGAATTTTGCCGAAGACCTCACAGAAATAGTGGTAGTCAGAGTCATTAACCAGCTTCAAGGTTCAATTCGCAGCGGCGATTTCACCAGATGGCTGACGCAAAAACAAAATGCGAGTCCCTATATAAATATTAACAACATCAATGAAATAGAAGCGATCACGAATATTTTAGTGCAAACTGTAGTCTATCAAGTACTGCCGAAAGTTCAACCAGAAATCATTGCCATTTTACGTCACAATATTGCCACTACCATCAATCAAGTCCCTCTTTATCGCCACCTTGTACCTTGGGGATTAGGTAATATACAAGCCCAACTCAGTGAGCAACTAGCAACTCAAATTACCATAAACCTTTACAGCGCAGTCACTACAGCTATGAAAGACCCCGTAGGAGCCAGACTTTCTAGTCAACTAGCCCAAAGCTTTAGCAAAATATTGTCCGAAGAAGTACAGCAAAAACACGTAATTGCCGAAATTCAAAGCTTAATGTCTGACTACCTCGAAGAACTTAAGCTCAACTATGTCCAGCAGTTATCCCAAGAAGACATAGACCAGATTATGGAACAAACCAGACAGCTAAAAATACAAGCATCAGTAGATAACGATAACATTCTCCCGGTCAAGAACAAAAATTAGCTCAAAATGATGGATATCAGTGGAATGAGGAGGATAAGGGCACATGAGATTGACTAATCACCAGTGACCAATGACTATTTACTATAGACTCTTAAAGAAATGCGCTAAACTCGGAAGAGAGACGAACCATTATTGATTCGTCACAAGACTTCTTGGAAGATATCCCTATCGCAGGAAGTGGGTCGATGCCCACTTTTTTTATTGAAATTTCGCATGACTCATCCTTTAGTTTCACAAATTATCGATTTGGCAATACCAGTAGCAGCAGAACTGGGCTTGGAACTCGTTGGCATAGTTTTTCAGACTAACCAGCGTCCTCCAGTATTAAGGGTAGATATCCGCAACCCTCAAAAAGACACTGGACTGAATGATTGTGAGCTTATGAGTCGCGCTTTAGAAGCTTCCTTAGATGCGGCGGAGATCATTCCAGATGCTTATGTCTTGGAAGTGTCCAGTCCTGGAATTTCACGACAATTAATTACAGACAGGGAATTTATTTCCTTTAAGGGATTTCCTGTGATTATCTCCACTTCCCAACCCTACGATGGACAACAAGAGTGGATTGGTCAGTTGATTCGCCGGGATGAAGTCACTGTTTACTTAAACCAAAAAGGTCGTGTGATCGAAATTCCCCGCACTCTGATTACTAGGGTGCAACTAGATGAGCACCCATAGGTGAGGAACTCGGAGCTAGACAACAGTAACTGGAAGTAAAAGGCTAGGGAGTAGAGTCAAACTTTTCTCTAATCCCAAGCCTCTAATGTGTAGTTTCTCACTCTCCACCCCTTTGTATAGAGGAGAGTTTATTAGGGGTAATTGATGAATTATCTCTAACTTGGGAAACTTGACAGGGCGCGGGTTGATTAGTTGCGCCTCTAATTTTCCTTATCCCTATTTTTTTTAGACTCGATTTTAAAGGAGATTACTTATGTCAATGGTTAGTTTACCAGGATTAAAAGAATTAATTGAAAGTATCAGTCGTGAGCGCAATTTGCCACGTCTAGCAGTTCAGTCAGCTATTAGAGAAGCATTGCTTAAAGGCTACGAACGTTATCGTCGCGCCCAAAACTTAGAACGAAGACAATTTGATGAAGAGTATTTTGAGAATTTCGAGGTGGAACTTGACATCGAAGGGGAAGGATTTCGCGTTCTTTCTACGAAAAGCATTGTGCAATCAGTGGAGAACTCCGACCATCAGATATCCCTCGATGAAGTGCAACAGGTCGCTCCTGAAGCACAATTGGGAGACTCTGTAGTGCTGGATGTCACCCCAGATCAGCGAGAATTTGGTCGCATGGCAGCCATGCAAACCAAGCAAGTGCTGGCTCAGAAACTCCGGGATCAGCAACGCCAAATGGTGCAAGAAGAATTCCAAGACTTAGAAGGAACTGTCCTACAAGCTAGAGTTTTACGGTTTGAAAGACAATCGGTGATTTTGGCAGTGGCCAGTGGCTTTGGTCAGCCGGAAGTGGAAGCTGAATTACCAAAGCGAGAACAACTCCCCAATGATAATTATCGGGCTAATGCTACTTTTAAGGTGTATCTCAAAAAGGTTTCCCAAGGGCAACAACGGGGTCCTCAGTTGCTAGTATCCCGTGCTGATGCTGGTTTGGTTGTTTATCTGTTTGCTAACGAAGTCCCAGAAATTGAAGATGAGGTAGTCAGAATTGTTGCCGTAGCACGAGAAGCTAATCCGCCTTCCCGTTATGTGGGTCCTCGGACTAAAATTGCAGTAGATACCCTTGAGCGGGATGTAGACCCAGTTGGCGCTTGTATTGGTGCACGGGGGTCACGCATTCAAGTAGTAGTCAACGAATTACGTGGCGAAAAAATAGATGTGATTCGTTGGTCTCCAGATCCATCTACATATATTGCTAACGCTTTGAGTCCAGCCCGGGTGGATGAAGTCCGTCTCATGGATCCTGAAACCCGCCAAACTCACGTACTTGTAGCTGAAGATCAACTGAGTTTAGCTATTGGTAAGGAAGGACAAAATGTTCGTTTAGCAGCCCGTCTCACTGGTTGGAAAATCGACATCAAAGACAAAGCTAAGTACGATTACACGGGAGAGGATACTAAGTTCGCGGCTGCACGAGCCCAATATAAACCAGAGGCAGATGATCTGGAATTGGAGGAGCTAGATTATGAAAACCAAGAGGAACTAGAACAGGAGGAAGGAATTTTTCAGATCAGTGATCAAGATTAACTTATGAGTCTGATGCAGTTCTTATACTATTGACAAGATTACTAGTCTTAATGATTACCACAGAATCAATCATGCCACTATTAAGTAAAGATTGGTAAAGCCAACTTTATTTTCACAACCAGATTGCTCCCCTGTAGTCAAATAAGACCAATGAAACCGAATTATCGACGTTGTATTAGTTGCCGTCAAGTCGGCTTGAAAGAAGACTTTTGGCGGGTTGTCCGCGTTTTTCCATCCGGAAAGGTACAATTAGATCAGGGGATGGGGCGTTCTGCCTATATATGCCCCCAAATGAGTTGCCTACAAGCGGCTCAGAAAAAAAATAGACTGGGGCGATCGCTACATGCATCAGTGCCTGAAACACTGTATCAAACATTGTGGCAACGTCTAGGCCAAACCCATGCCCAAAATCAAAATTAACAACGGGTGGAAAAACCTGGAGGCGGTAATCCCCAGAGTCTTTGTGCATAAAGCCGACTCTGCAATTAATGGGGTGAATGCCAAAATAGTAAATGGGTGTAGTAACCAGCGGCTTTTTTACAAGACGAGTGGCAGGGCAATACCCCCAAAAAGTTTTACTCGATTGTGTTGTGGAAGACTCAGAATCAGCAAAACAAAAAACTAAAGAATGGCAACCTGGTAGCGATCAGGGGCAGCTGGGCATCAACCATCATCATTATTGGTGGAGATGTCAGAGTTAAACCGAAATATCTCTCTTTCCTGACTGGAGGCACCGGCAAAATCACCAAGGGCAACCTAAAACAGTAATCGAAGGATGGAGATGTCCCAAACCAGGCAACCATCCGCTAAAAAACTGTAAATTAAAGGGGAAGAGTGGATGAACAACGGCAAAGTTAGAATCTACGAATTATCAAAGGAATTGAATTTGGATAACAAAGAGCTATTAGCTATTTGCGATCAGCTCGAAATCGCGGTTAAAAGCCATAGCAGCACTATTTCCGAATCTGAGGCAGAACGTATACGCACGGCTGCCGAAAAACTGACGGCTAATAATTTGAAAGGCAACAATACATCTAGTAAACTAAATACATCACAACCTGGCGATGGCGCAAAGCGCAGTGCCGGAGGCAATCGCAATCGACCTACACCACCTCACAAACCACAAATTTTGGAAATTCGCAAACCCAAAATATTGAGAAATAGTACCCGAAACGCCCCCCAAGCTTCAGTGGCTAATGATAGCCAACTTGCTTCCTCAGAAGTTCATTCTTCTTCACAATCAGAGCCAATCGATACACCAGTCTCACCCATGAAGCCGACGGCACCAATTCGACCTGTACCCCGGAATCAATCTGAGACCTCACCAGAACCTGCAATCAAACCAGTAGATCCAGTTTCTAATACACAGGCGCTAGAAACAAGAGCAGCCGCAAAACCTGAAAAAGCTGGAACTGAACGCAGCCGAAGTGGGGTTTCACCTAAACCAAAAGCGGAAAAACCGCAAAAACCCCCTCTGGCGGAGCCACCAGCCAGACCAGTGGCTGGAAATTCCCGTGCAGGAGTCGGCCAGAGTTCCACAGAAAAACCAGTACTCAAGCGCGATCAAGTCAAGCAGAAGCCGCAACGAGGCACTAGCAGTGACAGCCCACAAGCCCCAGCGGCAAAACAGCATCGTTCTACTCCCACAAATCCAGTCAAAGCAGAACAAAAAGGCAATCGGCCGCCCGGACAAGGTCACCCCGATCAGCGGTTACGAAGTGCACCAGTGGCAGATGGGACAAGACCTAGTCGTCCAGTACGTCCGTCAGAAGTTGTAGCCGCAATGCCAATTGCTACTCCGCCAAAACCCATGTCAGGTGGACAGGTAAAACCAGACCTGGATACTGATGTGATCGCACCGGAACTACTTGATTTGAAACGCCCCACACCACCGCGGCTGGCTAAAGGTGGTAAAAGGTGGCAAGAGGAAGAAATTATTGACGAAATCAAGGAAAAGTCCGGTAAAGTAGGACCTAAAGGCAAGCGGGTTAAACCAATCGTTGAAGATGACTTTGAAGAAGAGGATTTACTCGATGATGAGGATCAAGACTCACCAGCTACAGTCCAGGTTAGTCTTTCCATCGCCCGTCCTCCTAAACCAAAAGCTGCTCGAGGTACACAGTCACCTGCCGCAGCAGTTATTAGCGCCCCAACTGCTAGAAAGAAAAAATCCTTCTCTCGTCGCGACCAAAACCGTCGCCAAGAATTGGAGACAAAGCGTGAACGTCCTGAAAAGGTAGTGATCACAGGGCCAATGACAGTCCAAGAATTGGCTGATGTTTTTGCGATCGCCGATACAGAGATTGTGAAAATCCTTTTCCTTAAAGGTATGGCTGTAAGTATCACCCAGAATTTGGATATCCCCACCATTACCTTAATAGGAAAAGATCTGGAGATAGAAGTGGAAACTGCTCAACCAGAAGCAGAAGCCCGTAAAGTCACGGAAATGCTGGATGTGGCAGATATGGAGCTACTCCAGCGGCGTCCGCCTGTGGTGACAATTATGGGTCACGTAGACCATGGTAAGACAACTCTGCTTGACTCCATTCGGAAAACTAAGGTTGCTGCTGGGGAAGCTGGTGGTATTACCCAACACATTGGTGCATACCATGTGGATGTGCAACATGAGGGAAAAGAACAGCAGATAGTTTTTCTTGATACTCCCGGACATGAGGCATTTACGGCTATGCGGGCGCGTGGAGCAAGGGTGACTGATATTGCGATTCTAGTGGTGGCTGCTGATGACGGTGTTCGTCCCCAAACGGTAGAGGCTATTAGTCACGCCCAAGCTGCAGGAGTACCAATTGTTGTTGCCATTAACAAAATTGATAAGGAAGGCGCACAACCAGACCGAGTTAAACAAGAACTCACTCAGTATGGTCTCACACCTGAAGAGTGGGGAGGTGAAACAATCATGGTTCCTGTAAGTGCTATCAAGGGCGAAAACCTCGATACCCTCCTGGATATGATTTTGCTAGTAGCAGAAGTGGGAGAACTGTGTGCCAATCCAGATAGGTCTGCTAAGGGCACAGTGATTGAAGCACATCTGGATAAGGCAAAAGGCGCGGTTGCTACCCTGCTGATTCAGAATGGTACTCTCCATGTGGGAGATATGTTAGTGGCCGGCTCGGCGTTTGGTAAAGTTCGGGCAATGGTAGATGACCGAGGTAAACGAGTAGAGCTTGCTAGTCCTTCTTTTGCTGTGGAAGTACTCGGCTTAAGTGATGTCCCAGCCGCTGGGGATGAATTCGAGGTCTTCGCTAACGAAAAAGAAGCCAGAACCCTGGCTAGCGATCGTGCTGACAAACAACGTCTATCCCGTCTGTTACAAGGACGTGTCACTTTGACCACGCTCTCCGCCCAGGCACAAGAAGGAGAGTTGAAAGAACTCAACTTAATCTTGAAGGCAGACGTACAAGGTTCTGTGGAAGCTATTGTTGGATCTCTCAGACAAATCCCCCAAAACGAAGTTCAAATTCGTATGCTATTGGCAACCGCTGGGGAAATAACTGAAACCGATATTGACCTAGCCGCAGCTAGTGGCGCTGTAATCATTGGTTTCAATACTACCTATGCCAGTGGCGCTAGACAAGCCGCCGATGAAGCCGGGGTGGATGTGAGGGAATACAATATCATCTACAAACTTTTGGAAGATATCCAAGGAGCTTTAGAAGGTCTGCTGGAACCAGAGTTGGTGGAAGAACCCCTTGGCCAAACCGAAGTCCGTGCCGTCTTCCCTGTGGGGCGTGGAGCCGTGGCTGGTTGTTATGTACAGTCTGGCAAATTGGTTCGCAACTGCAAGGTGCGAGTGCGTCGTGCCGGTAAGGTCGTTTATGAAGGTGTCCTTGACTCCCTCAAACGGATGAAGGAAGATGCGCGAGAAGTTAACTCCGGTTATGAATGCGGTATCAACATTGATAAGTTCCATGACTGGGTAGAAGGTGACTTGATTGAAGCCTTCCAAATGGTAACTAAGCGTCGTACACTCACATTGACGAAATAGTGCTGGTTGCTCATTTCTGGGTTGTGAGTGAAAATGATGAGTTTTGAGATCAAATGAGTGCATAACTCACAGTTCAAAACTCATCAATGCCTTCTACTTCCTTGATGAATTGTCTCGGTATTTTGTAGTTTCCTCAGGAAGGTAAGAAATTTATATCGGCGGTAGAGCATTGAGTAGACTTAAAGCAAAGCTCATCGCCTCCGATAGCCTAGGATGGGTAGGCATAGCAATAGGTGGATGAGATGAGAAGCCTATACTGTATTGCTTGCAATCAGTTTAGAATGATGTCACGTATTGCTCATATACCAGTTATGCACTGGAAATAGGTGAAGCAAGAAGTAAACAATCAATCTGCTTAGGTAGGTTTAGATAGGTGTTATAGAAACGTTTAAGATTAATTTCCACACTGCCAGTGAGTCTATCACGTATTTTAGTGACTAATAAGACAGAATTTTTGGTATTGAGTACTATATTATTAAGAAGAAATTTAGCTGTTTCCGGCAGAACCCCCATAAATCAGGCGAAGCCGAGAGTGGAATGAAGAACAAACCGCGTAGTGATAATGGGAGGCTTAGACTGTATGCTGGCACACCTATGGGAGTATGTAAGTTGTGCCGGTCAATCAAATTCCACCGTGGCGATTTAAATCCCAAAAGTAGAAATTAACATAAACCGACCATCAACCCTAAAGTAAAACCTGATAAGTGTTAAAGGAATTATGTAGTTTCTGATGTGGGCAATGTCGTAATTAGTGAAACTGAATACTGCCATATTGAAGTTAAAACTGAGGAATGAAGAACTATGGCTCAAATTCCATTATCTAGTAGGGATTCCTACGGTGGGCTGATTGCAAAGCAAGCACTTGGCGAACGCGATGGCGATCCGCGCAATGTCCAAGGGAATGGTCAATTTTCTGCTGAGGCGGAAATTTGGTATAGCCTAAAATGTGCGATCTCCACTAGTTCAGGTTTTAAAAGCTGGCGACTAGAACACTATCCCCAATTGCAGGGACTTCATCTCGAAAAACAAGTAAGGAGATATTTACGAGAAACTTTAGAAACCTTAGCTTATTAAAAATCAAGGAAATTTTCTACAGGTCGGATCAAACATTCTGAAGGTGATTTGCCAATTTGATGGCGATCTTGCCGAAAGTGGCTTAAGCAAAATGGATGTATTTTTGATCCCCAGATTATCCTTGCTGCCCAGATGAAGCTGTGGTGGGGGATCCTCCAGGACTAGTTCAGCTTTTAGCCAGCAAATTCAAAGGGCCAGACTAACTAAAAGTGAATAATTTGCAGATTTTTGCCACAACACTAGTCCAAAAATCAATCACATTAATTTAACATTAATTTACCTAATAACCCCTTCGCCGACGTTGCTCCCAGCGCCAAAGGAGGATCATGAGGGCAAAAATTCCCATCTGCAGGGCTAAATTAGGTGCTGCTGTGTCAATATTCCTGCCGGCAAGGACTTGAAAAAAGAATATAAACGCGCCAATTAAAGCAGATGCAGCAAAACCTAGATACAGAAATTGGCGTAAACCCCTATAGGGGGCTGCCATTTCAGCTTTGAGACGGGCATATTGCTCTGGGTTGATGGGATTTTGAGGATTTGGTTTGATCATGAGTAAATAATGCTATAATACTACACTGTATACGCCGATGTGGCTCAGTGGTAGAGCAGCTGATTCGTAATCAGCAGGCCACGGGTTCAAATCCCGTCATCGGCTTGGCTCAGGTTAATTAACAATACTTTACACTCCTTAGCTATATCAAGCTCAGTTAGCAACTTGCTTGGCACTCAGAGCCTCTGCAGCAGATATCCCCTCGGACAGATTGCCAAAATATGCCAAAGCTGCGGCAGCTTCAGCCCGAGACACTGGTTTTTGAGGTTGGAACAAGGTTGTATAGCCAAACACCCGACGAATATTCGATTTTTCGCCATTTTGGAAATCAGCCAGTACGGCGCGTAAAGCCTTGGGGTCAATTTTTCCCGCATCTTGAAAACCCCACGTTTGATTCACTGCTTCTAAACTAGCGTCGGGTAAGGCTTGACGAATATCTAGGGGGATTTTCCACAAAATCAACTGTTCTCGTGTTAGTGGTGCATCAGGACGAAACAAAACTGCACTGGAATTACCAGACAAGGGACTAGGGATTAAACCGGTTTCAGCTAACCCTTGAACGACTGGAAAATCAGGATCAGTGGGCGCTATATCAGTAAAAGTGGATTGAGTGTTTTGGGATGCCAAGCGAATCTGTTTAGCAGGATTATTAAAATACACAGTATTGTTGGCAGCAACTAGCCAGCGGGCATATTCTCGGCGAGTAATATGTTTACTGGGTTCAAATGATTTACTGATGACATCATTAGAGCGAGTCTTGACTTCTTGAGACTGTAAAGACAAAACTCCCAAAGATGCTAAGTCTTGAATGAATTGACGTAGTTCTACCGGTGCTTGGTTGAGATCATGGAATTGCTGAGAGCTTGCTGTAGCCATTTGGCTAACAGATGTCTTACCCGGCTGCGTGGATAGATTATCAGATACCGCCGGACTAATAAAAGTAGAATTATTAGCTTGCAGATCGTCAGTCTTTGCAGTTTCTATACCTTTATTAACTATGTACTCAATAACTAATGCTGTAGCTGTTTGTGGTTGATCAGGTTTGGGTTGAGTAACTGATTGTGGCTGAATAGATACCTTAACCTGGACACCTTGACGGTGTGCTTCAAAGGTATCTTCTAAATCATCTGTGGGCTGTTGTAAAATCTGCCAGTTGTTTTTCTGAAACTGGTCACTATAAAAGCTAGCAATAAAATTGCTGGGGTCAGAACTTATCCAGCGAGTGACTATGCTGTTTTTTTCAGATCTAGCGGGTGTGACTGACTCTAATTTAGCATTAGGATACAAAGGGATATCTGGGGGAAAATCAGATGGTAAGTCAACCTTGGGTTGCTTTTGGTTCTGCCTGACTTTCGCCTGATTTATCTGAGATTCACCAAATATTCCGGGGTGATCTTTTAATCTAGGATCAGCAGCCAAAGACTGTTCTAGAGTTTTGGCGCTGGGACTGTTAGCACAAGCTGTTAAAGAAGTGAATAGAATAGCCAAGCTCAATAATACAGCTGGAGGTTTAGACAAAAACACGGGAAACTACAAATGGGGTTTCAATTCCTACACTAGCGCAGACTGTCACGACTAGGAGGGAAAATGACTCCGAGGATTGAAAATATTCTTGCACCAACTGAAGTGCTAAACTAAGGTTAAATTTATTCTTAGCATCCCTCAAGCAGGGGAAAAGATAACACCCAGTCTTAGATTGTAATCTATCCGGAATGGAGCCGAAAAACTTTCGTTACTGTTGCTTAAATGTCAGCGCATAAATTTGGTTCTCTTGTACAGTCAGGTAAGTCGTTCCCAGCTATGGATCATGTACCAGTCCTAATACGCATCAGTGTAGATTAGAGTCTCGCACTGGGAACGGTTTGAATGATTCCTGACTAGAAGGGCATAAATAGCCATAAATTTGATTTACGGCTACAGTCTATTAGTCAGGTAATATCCCGGGGTTTATCTGTCAATCTATCTGGAAATTACACAGAGTTTTGAGATTATTTTTCATGAAGATTGGGATAACTTTTTAGGGTCTTTACTTGAATTGTTAATTCTATCTCGACTAAAGTTCCTCAGACTCACCTAAAAATCTGGAATTGCCTTACTGCTTCAGTTTAAAACAAACCACGCTTATTTAAAATGTAGAGAAATTCCATGGAAAGTATCTACAGGATTGGACCGAGACATTCTGTGAGCTAGCTTGAAACCATGAGGGTTATAGGCGTGGTTGTTGCCTAGGATCTATTGTAAATCAATGAATTGCCCTTGTTAAGGTATTTTTTAGCCATATTTCTGCTAAAGTTTAAGTAAGTTTTGGTAAGTTTGTTTGAGGAGATTTTCACTTAAGGTCGTTAACCGTTTATCATCTCATTTTGATATCGGCACTCGACTATTAGTCTTGTAAGTTCTTACTCAAGAGGATCAATCAAATGTATCTGACACTAGATAGGAGTATGAAAAACCTAAGATAGATATTAAGAAAACAATCAACGATTATCGACAACCGTCAATCCATTCTCATTTCTGTTAAGCGAAGCATCGCCGGGTTGTTACCAGTGCTGAAACACGATTACATGCAAGTTTCCCAGGATCAGCCTATTTATTCTGAGGCTCCACTCCAACTGTTACTATTTGTCGATGGACGACCAAAGTCTCGACAACAAGTGCAGCGTATCCGTGCTTACTTAAAAGAATTACGAAAAGAGTATAATTTTGAACTTCAAATCATAGATGTTGGGGAACAACCCTATTTAGCAGAACATTTTAAATTAGTTGCTACACCCGCTCTGGTAAAAATTCAGCCAGAACCGCGACAAGTTATAGCTGGAAGTAATATAATCGCCCAATTGAAGGACTGGTGGCCTCGCTGGCAGGTGTCGGCCGATACTTACTTAAAAGTACAACAAGACTTACCAGAACAAATAGATGATAATAGTGGGGTATCATCACCGCAATCAACAATTCATTCTGTGGCTTTTTCTGCAGAACTCATTAAACTTTCAGACGAAGTTTTTCGGTTAAAACAGGAAAAAGAGAAACTGCAAGAGCAGCTATTATTTAAAGATAGAGTCATAGCTATGCTGGCTCACGACATCCGCAATCCTCTCACTGCTGCGGCTATCGCCATAGAAACTCTACAATCTAATTACAACGTAGATATTGGTGCATTTAATAAGCGGCTTAAACCAGCTATGGCAGCACATTTATTAAAACAAGCTCGGAATCAAACTAAGACTATTGACAGAATGATTGCTGATCTGTTGCAGGTAGGGCGTAGTTACGATACAAGCATACCTATCATACCACAAAAAATGGAAATTGGCGAGATATGTTTCGATGTGTTGGCAGAATTGCGCGATCGCTACATTGCCAAATCCCAACAAATAGAAACTGATATTCCCCAGGACTTACCAAAAATATATGCAGATCCAGAACGAGTGCGCCAAGTGCTAATTAATTTGTTAGATAATGCTATCAAATACACACCAGAAGGTGGTAAAATTACTATTGCAGGATTACACCGTACCACCCAAAAAGTTCAAATAACTATTGGTGATACCGGACCGGGAATTCCCCTAGAAAACCGCACACGCATTTTTGAACATCACTATCGATTACAACGTGATCAAGCTATTGATGGCTACGGCATTGGTCTGTGTTTATGTCAACGCATCATACAGTCCCATTATGGACAAATTTGGGTGGATTCTGCCCCCAATGGCGGCGCTTGGTTCCATTTTACATTACCAGTATACCCATCTTAGTTAGCCACTGGTGACTGGGCAAGAGTTATCATGGATGACGAATAACCGCGGCCTTTTACCAAAAATAGCGATAAAACTTAATTTAATCATTTGGGCTAAAAACCACAATTTATTAGTTAGTCAGATTTTTCAAATGCCAGACTCATTAATGTATCAGCAAGACCACTTTGTGGTTTTAGAAACAGACCAACCGGAACAATTTCTCACAGCAGAGGAATTATTAGAAAAGCTTGAGCTTGTGTTACAAACAATGACTGGAGAGGAATTACCCACAGACTTACAAAGGTTTGATTCCGTCAGTGCTCAAGCTCAATATTTAATTGATACAAGTTGTGAATTAGATGTTGGCCCGGGAAAATATTTACAGTGGTATGCAATACGATTAGAGAAGTAGCTTTACATTGACACTCTCCGCGGGTATGACCGGATTATAGGTAGAGATATTATTTATCAAGGATACTGAAAATTGTTAATTCAATCATATCTTCACCTACTTGTGTAATTTTAATATCTACTCCCGGTCCAAAATACCGGGTCATTTTTTCCTGTTTTTCCTGCCAAACATCAAATGAAATAAACGGGGAATAAAATTCTAAAATCAAGGCATAAGCCCCATTAATTTCCGTTTCTCGTAAACCAGTGACCACGGGACGGTCTTCATCTGTAGGACTCAGACCTAGATAAGAGAGAGCCTCATCTAAATGGGCCTCTTGACCATAACAGTATCGAGTGATGTCCTTCCGAATTTTATTTTGAGTAATAGTTGCTTGCTGCTCCCGTAAGCGTAATACATCTGGCGTTGTATCTTGGCTAAAGGGTATAGGCAGAATCTCATTGGCTTTGAGTGCCAATCCTCCCAAGAAAAGAGGAAACCCATAGAAAAAACCGACAAGATTAAGTGTGGCATTGTCAGCAGCGTAGGCTACGAAACCAACAATGATTAATATACCACCAACGCTTAAACCGATAGTCCCCAAAGAAATTTTACGTAACATGAGCTTAGGATATTATAGATTTTTAACATCTCTGTTTTATTATCATCGGTTATTGGTCACAAGTGAACTACCGCCCACTAAGTTGAGGTCTTGACAATCATCACTGATATCTTTTGCGTCTAACCGTCCGCTATTGCTGATGATCTTCTAAATGCGGGACTAATCACCTGTCTACTCCATTTTGGGTTAAGTTTAAATCTGAGAGTATTGAAACATCAGAAAATAATTATGGACTTACAGACGATAAAAGAACGAATTGCCGTGGTTACTAACAAACGCGAGTACCTCCTAAGCCTTTTGGAGCAGCCAAACTTAGGAACTCTGAGAATTGATGTTAACCAGGCTTTGGAAGAAATGGATGATTTAATTGATGAATTTAAGCGGACTTTTCCGGAAACCGACAATAATTAGGCTAAACTGACTAGATCAAAACATAGAGCAGCGTTAGTTAAACCGTGATTTAACGGATAAACTGGCGCTGTTTGCCTATAATCACAATCTTCTCGCTGTATTCTAGATATATATTTTACTAAGGGCCAGTTAGTTTGCAAACAACTTCATAAGATGATTGCTTCTAACTTATCGATTTCTGGTATGTTCTCCTAACTGCGCAACCAGAGCAATAAGTTTAGTAGTAGGAATATCTTTGGGAGAAACATAGTCAAAATTTGCTGTGGTCTTAGGGTTGAACAAACTCGCATCTTCCACTGAAGAATAAGCCAGTATCTGAGTTTTAGGAGATATTGCTTTAATATGACTAGAAGCACGCCAACCATCCATAACTGGCATTTGTAAATCTAGAATAATTACATCAGGTTGGCAGCTTTTCAGCATTTCTATAGCTTCTTGACCATTGCAGGCTAACCCCACTACCTGGAAATTTTCCTGATTAGAAAAAGCTAATTTTAGACTTAACCGTGTAAGTTCGTGATCATCAACAATCAGAACACGCAATGTCACAGATTCACAAAAAAAAGTTAACATTTAAGGTAATGAAAAACACTTGCAACATTCCTTATAGTTTATGGTAAGACGCAAGAGAAATCACTCTATCTTATGGTTGAAGAAGATTTGTTGTCGATAGTAATTCATGAGTCTATTTATTCACAAATTAAGTTTCATACTTAGGAAATAAAGTTGACTATTTGTCTGTGTAATAGTAACTTTTTTTGGAATCAATCAGGTTTGACGCTATACTACTTGAACTTAATGCCATATTTAGCAAAGTTGTTTGGGAACTGGTGGCTGGACAGTCATCACCAGGACGGCGTTGGATATAAGTACCATCAGATTGTAATTCCCAGGCTTGACGATTATCTGCTAACATAATTCCCAGAATTTCTTGCAAATCTTTAGCAATATCTGGATCTTTAATTGGAGTAATTACTTCAACTCGTCGATCTAAGTTGCGACGCATCCAATCAGCACTCCCAATGTAAATTTCCTCCTGTCCGTTGTTATGGAAATAATAAATGCGAGAATGTTCTAAGAATCGGCCGATAATGCTAATTACGCGAATATTTTCGCTGATGTTTTTTAGTCCTGGGCGCAAACAGCAAATACCCCGAATAATCAGATCAATTTCCACTCCAGCTCCAGAAGCTGCGTATAAAGTAGCGATAATCTGCGGATCTACAAGGGAGTTCATTTTGGCGACAATGCGCCCGGAAAAACCATTTTGAACATTTTCTATTTCCCGATGAATTAAGCCTAAAAAGCGATCGCGCATATTCACAGGTGCGACTAGTACTTCCCGGTAAGATTTTTGCCGAGAATAGCCTGTTAAAAAGTTAAATAAGTCTGTGATATCCGCGCCTAATTCTTCCCGACAGCTAAATAGTCCCAAATCGGTATACAAGCGGGCTGTTTTAGGATTATAGTTACCAGTACCTATATGTATATAGCGGCGCATCCGGTCTTTTTCTCGTCGTACGACCATCACCGTTTTGCAATGGGTTTTTAGCCCTACTAAACCGTAGACAACATGTACACCGACTCTTTCTAAACTCCTGGCCCAGTAGATATTATTTTCCTCATCAAACCGCGCTTTTAATTCCACTAGTACAGATACTTGCTTACCATTTTCTGCAGCTGCAATTAAGGCTTTTACTATGGGGGAGTCGCCAGAAGTGCGGTAAAGAGTCATCTTGATTGCTAGGACATTCGGGTCATAGGCTGCATGGGTAATAAAGTTAACTACTGTTGAGGAAAAGGATTGATATGGATGGTGTACCAACAAGTCTTTTTCCCGAATCACCGCAAAAAAGTCTTGACCTTCTTCTAGTTCCAAGGCCTCTGAGTTTAAACTGGGTTCTTTTAACCTTTGGAGGCGTGAAGGTACTACAGACTGACGTGGGGGTTCTTTAAGTTCGGCTAATGGTAAAGCCATAAAATACATTAAATCCCGGAGTCCTAAAAGACCATCAACCTCATAAAGATCATTTTCGGTTAACTCCAAATCTTGCAGCAACCGAGAACGTATTGGCTCGGGAGTGTGGGATTTAATTTCTAGTCTGACAGTCGTCCCCCCCATGCGCCGTTTGCGTAGTTCCTGTTCAATGGCTAATAGTAGGTCATCGGCTTCATCCTCTTCTAAAGCCAAATCAGCATCGCGGGTAATACGGAAGGGGTGGTATTCTTGTATATTCATGCCTGGAAATAGAAATTCCAGGTTATGGGCGATCGCCTGTTCTAGGGGTACACCGGTCCAGTGAGCAGTTTCTCCAGTTTCAGAAATCCCTAACTCTGGTGGTATTGGCAAAAATCGCGGTAAGACACTGGGGACTTTTACCCGGGCAAAAAATTCTTCCTCACTGTCCGGATTTTGGACTACAACCGCTAAATTTAGGCTGAGATTAGAAATAAAAGGGAAAGGATGGCTAGGGTCAACAGCTAAGGGAGTGAGAACCGGAAAGATTTGTTCTTCAAAGTAGTTATCTAAGTAAGTCCGTTGTTTTTGATTTAAGTTGATGTAGTCTAGTATGTGAATACCGTGACTAGCTAGCAAAGGTTGTAGAACCTGTTGAAATTGTTGGTGCTGTCTTGTCACCTCGGGAGTGAGAGTTGAGCGAATATCGTCTAGTTGTTGTTGCGGTGTGCGACCATCGGGAGTTAACTGAGAAACTTTTGCTTCTACCTGTTGCTTTAAAGCTGCAACCCGCACCATGAAGAATTCATCTAAGTTGGCGCTGAAGATGGCCAAAAATTTTAATCGTTCTAGAAGCAGTGTCCGGGGGTCACAGGCTTCGTGCAGTACACGACTGTTAAATTCTAACCAGCTTAACTCACGGTTAATGTAATATTGTGGATCGTTTAAATCAATGGGATGAGCGCTCTTTTTTGATTTCGGCATAACGATCTCAGTTTAGGTAGATTAAGCTCTACATCTAGGGACAATAAATATATTAGATTAATTAGGGCATAAGTGAAACTATCTAGTTAGGAATAATTTAAGATTCAAATAGGGGAACTACAGACTTTCTTTGTTTTGCCAAATGTTTCAAGCTACTCGCCGCCGTCTGGCACTCTGGTACACTGCCGTCACTGCCGTATTATTGTTACTATTTGCCAGTGGTGTATATTTATATTTCCGCAATACATTAATTGAGCGCATTGATGATACCCTCAATCACGTGGTGGAAATTGTCGAGCGATCGCTTGTGATTTCAACGGTGAATGGGGAAGCTGGACAATTTCAGATTAATGTAGAAGCAAGTTTTCGCGATAATGCTATGACGGTGGAAGATGACCACATTGACCTAGAGTGGTTTGGTCCCACCGGTCAATTAATCTGGTCAACCCTATCATCACCCCTAAACATTGCCATTCATGGTAACCATCTTGGTGAAACCGTCCGGGTAATTAAACAGGATATCTGGGGAGATGGGGAAACTCATAACTCTGTCGTCTTACTGCGACAAGTTACCCAGCGTGTAGAAAGAGGAAGGCAAGTATTAGGATATCTGCGTGTTAGTCACCCCTGGTTTGAAGTCACTAAACCTAGTCGCCAGTTAATTATTGATTTGGCTTTAGGTACTTGGTTGATGGTTTTGTCTGTAGCAGCAAGTGGCTGGTTTCTTTCAGGTAAAGCGATGGAACCGGTGGGGGAATCCTACCAACGCCTCAAACAATTCACTGCTGATGCTTCTCACGAACTCCGAAGTCCCATTACTTTGATTCAAACTAATGTCCAAGTTGCCCTAGCTGATTTAGAACTGGCAGACTCACAAAATACGACTATTGTCAACTATCGCCACCACTTAAAAGTAGTGGAACGACTTACCCAGCGCTTGGGTAAGCTAGTCAATGACTTATTGTTCCTAGCCAGACAAGACAGTGGGATCAGCAAAAATGTTTTTTCCTCTTGTCCTTTGGATGCTTTGCTAATGGAGGTAGTGGAAGAACAACAATTATTAGCTAGGGAAAAAAAAATTACTTTAACGTTGGATTTGGTTGATCCCCCCAGTGCGGAAATCTCCCTGGAATTACTGGAAAATTGGTTTACATTTCCAGGCCAATGGGATCAACTCGTACGGTTATTTACAAATTTGATTAGTAATGCTTTGCAATACACCCCATCTAATGGACAGGTATCTGTACAGTTGTCGCGTCTAGAGGGAAGCAATCGCGGTTCTAAACTTCGTCATGGAACAGCGGTATTACAAATCAAAGTTACTGATACGGGAATTGGTATTCCGTCCGAAGCCCTACCCCGTTTATTTGACCGTTTTTATCGGGTAGATCCAGCACGTACCCATAAGACAGCAAAGACAAATACAGAAACTTCTACCGGTTCAGGATTGGGATTAGCGATCGCCGCTGCGATTGTGGAACATCATCAAGGTCATCTACAGGTGGAAAGCAATATTGGTAAAGGTACAATTTTTACCGTCACTTTACCAATCAGTCTTATGACTCATGACTTATGAATGGTCAATGTATTTTGTCTGAGAAACGTAAACCTTAGAACCTCAATTATTAATTATTTAATTACATCATCCTTAAGGTTTAAATGATGGTGTGATCTGATTTTTATTTCTATCCTCTAGTTAGATTAAGCAACTAAAGTTAATTGTTAAATTGGAATCATTGATGAATTGCCATTGATATATTTTTTTGGTGATTTTAAAAATATTATTTTGGGTATAGCTACCCCACGCAAGCCATCAGGCAAAGTTTACCTAAATTACCCAATAATATCTTATAGCAAAAAGTGCGGATTTTTTAGGAGTTAATCATGAATAAAAATCAGCAACCAACTCGCAAGTATACTGGACTTTTCGGGGTTATTTGCAGCGGATTACTCATTGGTGCGCCGCTGATTTCTACCAGGGTAGTAGCACAGCAACCGACCTCTCAGGTTAACCCTTGTCCCAGTATTTACTACGAAGAACCACACAACAACCGGGTTGTAGTACCACAGGGATGTCCTCCCAATGCCTTCACGCGGAAACTACAAGCCGAAGGGCGGCTTCCCGTTGTCCCTCCAACTCTTCCACCCAGTGAAATGCCTCTAGGTGTTGGGGGAGAAGCACCGGATTCGGATACTTTAGCACTGAATCCTTGCCCCGGTATTTATTATGAAGAACCATATAATACTAGAAATGTTGTACCTCCGGGATGTCCGCCAAATGCTATGACGCAACAACTTTTAGTACAGGGTATTCCGCCAGAGTCAGCTGTACTGGCCCGTCCACCAATGATCGCTATTGAACCACCTCCATCAGAAGAGCAACAACCACCGAGCGCCGAGATTAGTCTGGCTAATGGTATGGTTGAGATCACATTGGTGAATGATACGGGGGCTAATATCACTTATGAAGTAATTGGTGATACTCCACCGCGATCGCTTGAAGGTCAATCAGAGGTAACATTACAAGATTTGGCAGCGCCAGTGACTGTGACATTTTTCCGCGAGGATGGGGGACTGCTGGAAGTAACACCTGAACCCTCTAGGAAAGAAGGCGTAATGCAGCTGACATTTAATGAAACCACTGATCTAGGAGAAGATAAGAATACAGTGCGGATTCAAGACGACGGTACTGTAATGTTGAACTAAAATGTTGAACTAAACCACTGATTCAGGGATGCTAGGCTTTTTTGGTCAAATGTGGCAAATCTCACCATATTAAAGCTCTGCCCGCCAGTTAACAATATGGAGTTTTGCGTCTATGATAGCAGCTGATAAACTAGAAACTAAGAGTTTGTGAAATTATAGACAAATCTACAAAGTCACTTTACCAGGGGTAAACCTGATTGGAGTTACTCCTAACCCCTCTATCCCGTCTGCAAAAGCGTTCAGGACTGCTTTTCTTAATATGTTGTACGCCCCATTTAA
>NZ_JANQDG010000064.1:0-27931 GCF_029891665.1 Anabaenopsis sp. FSS-46
AATTGGGGATTACAAAACTATAACAACTACAGCACAAATGACGGTTGGAAGAGTTACCAAGTTAGCGTAGGAAATTACTTTACGGGTAACTTTAACTATCTCACCTTTGCCAATGACCACGATGTACTAAATCCTGATGCTGATAGTCAGTTCCGTAATATCCAACTTTATGAAGGTAGCTAGTGCGATCGCTGTTTTGTTAACAGTTGACTGTTGATAGGTCAGTGTTTAAGAGCTACAACAGGGAGGGAGCCAGGGGTTAAAAACCCCTGTCTGATAGCTCAAGTCGGATAAATCCGACTGGGTGTTAAATATAACTTGATAAATAGGGCTAACAATCATTATCAGACGGGGAATTTATTCCCCGGCTAATGGCTGTTGATTGTCACACCTCTTCCCAGTCAACTGTCAATAACTGTGATATTTCTGCTCTGGGGACTCTGGGTTATTTCCGTGGTAGTGCGATCGCTAATGGGGGGTAAGTTGGGGCGACGGTCAAATTCCTGTATTTAGATATTGACTTTGGCTTTTGTCACGTTTGTAGCCAACTACAGGTATTGGTTTTGTATCTAACAGCAAGGTGCACTCAAAGATTGCCCCCAAGTCTCGAAGCCAGAAACGTCTTAATTCTTCGAGCATTCCCTCTAATCGTCTAGCTCTGCGGTTGAACTGGCTTTGGTCTAACAGTTTTGGAAACAACCTCCAGTCATTCAACAGTGTTAACATCTCACTATCCGTGAATTTTGGTGATGGACTTGGCAATAACGGTACGTAACGATAGCCTTTTTGTTGATACCAGTCATCTATTAGCACAAAAATTGTCGTCAATAAGGTCGAACCGTCTACCATATATCTTGTGGTTTCCCCTTCTTTTTTGCTACCCCATCTCACATAAGGCGTATTATTAGAATTAGTAGTGGCGAGCTTTGGTACACAACGGCAGACTTTGAGATTAATGTTGTGACTGGGGCAAATGCTGGTGCTTTGACGAGCATTACTCTAAGTGCGAACAACATTACGCTCCACCAAAATCTGGCGATTCCTAATAACCCAACCACGCTGAATTTCGCCAACAATACTCTTCAGGTGCCAACTGGTGCAACCCTCACCCTAACTACAGCACAAGCCAGTGGAGCGGCGATCGCAGGGGAAGGTACTGTAGTCCTGACTAACCCCGGCGATAACCTCACAGCAGATTTAAATAATATCAACGTCTCTGAAGTGAGATTGGCAGTTGGCGCACCCCTGAATGTGACAGCAGCAACCCTGGCGCAGACCGTCACCTTCGATGTCACTGGCCTTGGTAATTTGACCTTAACGGCTGGTCAAGCTAGCGATCGCTCAATTACCAATGCTGGACAAGTGACGATTACTGGTTTAGGCAGCGATGAGGTTGACCTCGACAGGATTACCGGTACTGGTACGGCTACTGCTGGTTTATCCTCGCCGTCCGTGACTTTAGCAGGTGATACCAACCTTGGTAATGTCGCCGTCACACTTGCCAGCCAAAGCTTGACCTTGAGTGCCACCCAAGCCAGTGGTAAGAACATCACAGGTACAGGAGCAGTCACAGTCACCGGTTTAACGGCTAACACAAACCTCTTAAGATTAGCTGATACCTTAGCAGTAAGAGGCACGGTGACCACACCTTTGTTAAAACAGGTGATATTCTCGCACCTGGTGATTACACTCTGACCCTGGAGAAGGGTTTAGAGCCTTCCCCGTGACTCATCCTCTGATTATAACAGACGCTACAGAGGGGCGATACAACCTCTGTGCGCCGAGTAGCCGTGGGACTGTCTAGCCCATTCCTACCACCATTGGTTTAAATTCTCCATGGCTGATACCACACTATACCTATTAGGTGTGGTCAATGTTCAAACATATTATACGTATATGTAAATTAGAAAAATACTCTTCGCAAAGCGAACCAATACCGCACATTTAGTCATATTCAATTTCCAACTGAGCTACAGTGACGGCGTTAAAAGCGAACGCCAAAACTAAGGGCATAGGACACTTAAATATAAACGTGGAAAATATGGCTACAATTGTACCAATTACTGCCGATGCCGACCATACTTTTTCCTCAACAGTTAAGCCCCTTTCAGCCTTAATCAAGTTAAGTACATGATTGGGAATGGGTTCTGGCATTACCCCGCCAGGCGGAAAAGCCCAATAGCTGTTGCGCCGCTCGACAAATAATTCTGTCCAGCCATTTTCTTCGCACCATGCTTCAATCCACTCAACAGAGTAATGAGTTATAATCATAATCTTGTGGGTAATTAAGACTTGTAGAATTTGTGTAGTTGGTAAATATAAGTTGCTGACAGATTTGCTGAATAGTTAACCAATGATTATGAACTCAGAGGAAATACCCCACATATAGAACCCCAGATGTAAAGCGGTCTAGCTATTTGGGATAAACAAGAATTGCTTAACTACTCACATAATTAAAAGATTAACAGTCTCTCCTACCTGTGGCACTCAAAATACAATAAACTTTACTTATATAAGCTAATATCAAGAATTGTAAATAACTCAGCTAACTCACAGGTCAGTACTGGGGCGATCGCTTGTTAACTTATCCAACTATGTAGGTTATCCTATGGCAGGTAATAACAGTATTTTTTATCCCTTAACAGATTATTACAAAAAATTCTATCGGGTAAGCTCAAAGATGATTAAAGACTTTTCAATATTAGTTATGGACCCAAAACAGTTACCCAATATATTTTGGAAGCAAGGATTAGCATTGATTCTAGGCATTATACTATTTTGCCAAGCTTCCCCACCAGCCAGGGCAGATTGGACTCATCCCATGTCATTTAGTAATGCAGAATTAGCCAGACGTGATTTTTCAGGACAAACTTTACAAGCGGCTGAGTTCTCTAACGCCAATATGGAATTAGCTAACTTTGAAGGTGCTGACTTACGAGGAGCCGTGATGAGTGCTTCGGTGATGACTCAAGCCAATCTTCACGGAGCCAATTTAACTAATGCTATGGTGGATCAGGTAAACTTAACAGGGGCGGATTTAAGCGATGCCATTTTTACAGAAGCTCTTTTGTTACGCTCCACCTTTACTGATGTGAATATCAATAGTGCGGATTTCACAGATGCAATTTTGGATAGAGCGCAAATTAAAGAACTGTGTCACAAAGCCAGTGGTGTAAACTCTAAAACTGGCATAGAAACTAGTTATTCTCTGGGATGTCGATGAAGCGTGTTGGTATAATTGGTGGTGGACAACTGGCCTGGATGATGGGGGGTGCGTCCAAAAAATTAGGATTAGAATTGGTAGTGCAAACTCCGAGTCTTAATGATCCTGCGGTTTCCACGGCTGAGGATGTTGTTTTAGCATCAGTTGATGATGCTATTTCCACAGAGCTTTTAGCACAAAAGACTGATGTCATCACATTTGAAAATGAATTTGTTGATTTGG
Organism: Anabaenopsis sp. FSS-46; assembly: GCF_029891665.1. Taxonomy (NCBI): domain Bacteria; kingdom Bacillati; phylum Cyanobacteriota; class Cyanophyceae; order Nostocales; family Nodulariaceae; genus Anabaenopsis; species Anabaenopsis sp. FSS-46. Next base: position 3,446 of record NZ_JANQDG010000064.1, read on the forward strand.
ATTCCTTATCTTTAATCCAAAACCAAGGTGTTTGTTTTCGCCCGAGGTTAGAAGCCTTAAGGCCTCTTTTAGATAAATATGATCAACGCTGCTACTTACAAGATTTGGGATTACCTGTCCCCCGATTTTTCGCTCTCGAACAACTAGACAATCTCTCGTCTCAAACAGCACACCTGGGTTTTCCTCTTGTTTTAAAATCCCGACGGCATGGTTATGATGGTCAAGGGACTTTCATTATTAATGATTTAGCATCTTTGGAGCAAAAGCTAAATTCTCACATCACAACTAAAGATTTAAGTCAACATCTATTTTTAATAGAAGAATTTGTCCCCTTTGAACGAGAATTAGCAATAATTGCGGCTCGTTCCACAGAAGGTGAGGTTGTGACTTACCCAGTGGTAGAAACCCAACAAGAGCAACAGGTATGTCGGCGAGTGATTGCACCAGCTGATATTACACCCAACCAAGCAGCAGAAATAGAAGCGATCGCCCATACTCTCTTAAATAACTTGGAAGTAGTGGGAGTTTTTGGTATTGAACTATTTCTCACCCCCAGCGGTAAAGTATTGGTCAATGAAATTGCCCCTCGTACCCATAATTCTGGGCATTTCTCCTTAGACGCTTGTGAAACATCTCAGTTTGAACAGCACTTGAGAGCAGTTTGTGGTTTACCTTTGGGCAATCCTGATTTACATTGTGCTAGTGCCGTCATGGTCAACCTGCTGGGGTATGAAATTTCCAGAAGCGACTACCAAACCCAGCGCCAAAAGTTAGCCGAGATTCCCCAAGCTTTCGTTCACTGGTACGGGAAAACAGAATCACGTCCTGGGCGCAAACTCGGACACGTCACCGTGTTATTAGATGATAAAAACCAAGATAGCATGATTAATATAGCCCAAACTATAGAATCTATCTGGTATTTAGTTTAGATATCACAAATATGGCCAAATCTCACACTTACCAGTCTGTAGTTCCCCCAGCAGGTGTAAAAACTGACAAAGCTGGTGAAAGATATATTTGTCCATCCAACTACTCAGGCTCCCGGTCAAATTCACGAGAAAATTTTCATACTCAACACACAACCTGTTTGAGAAGGCTATAATAATCTAGTTGCACTACGACGTTGGTGACTGCCATCAAGTTTTTTGATCTATGTCTTTAAAGAAAAGGGAAGCTAACAAGTCTCGTGGCAGTAAACCGGGCATGTACCTGGAAACTTAAAACGAAGAACGTCGGCACCCACCTGGTTAAACCAGGTCATAAACTTAGGTAAAACGGCGTCGCGGTGAACTTAAAATTATTAGCTCCTCAAGTTAGCAAAAACTTAGGGGCTTTAATTTTATAAATCTGTATAATTTAATTCTGATTTCGTTATCATTCAGAGTTAGAATAGTAAAAACTATCTTAAATTGTGATTAAACCTACAAAAACTTGTTACAAGAACTAAAGCATAACGTTTTTCCAGCCTCGGTTCTCCGACTAGATAATGGTCTAACACTGATCCATCAGGAACTTACTACTACCCCTGTAGTTGTCGCTGACGTTTGGGTGCGAGCCGGAGCAATAGTGGAGCCAAAACCGTGGTACGGTATGGCTCATTTTTTAGAACACATGATTTTTAAAGGGACTGCGAGACTAGCCCCAGGAATTTTTGATCACCACATTGAAACCAGGGGTGGTGTGAGTAATGCCGCCACAAGTTATGATTATGCTCACTACACCCTAACTACAGCCGCTTCTTACGTAGAAGATACTCTGCCGCACTTGGGAGAACTGCTAATTAATGCCGCGATCCCAGATGATGAATTTATCCGAGAACGGGATGTGGTGCTCGAAGAAATTCGCTCCTGCAATGATAATCCCGATGCGATAGGATTCCAAGCCCTCAATCAAAGCATCTACCAAAACCATCCTTACGGGCGCTCAGTCCTAGGTAGTGAGTTAGAACTAATGCAACACTCACCAGCAGCCATGCGTTGTTTTCATCGCGCACACTACCAACCGCAAAACATGACAGTAGTAGTTGTGGGGGGAATTTCTCAACAGCCAGCCTGGGAACTCGTAAATAAATCATTTGCTGAATTTGCCCCACCATTGAACTGTCCACAAGCTGAAGAAATAGTAGAACCAGTAATCACCGGAATTCAGCGGCAAGAAATCTGTTTACCACGTCTAGAACAAGCCCGCCTAATTATGGCTTGGGTTGTGCCGGGAGTCAAGGAACTACACACAGTCTATGGTTTGGATTTATTGGCAGTGTTACTCTCAGAAGGCCGCACTTCCCGACTGGTGCATCATTTACGAGAAGAATTGCAATTAGTCCAGGAAATTTATTGTAATTTCTCCTTACAAAGAGAATCGAGTTTATTTACCATTACTGCTTTTTTGAAAGTGGAAAACCTATATCAGGTGGAAAATCTGATTCTTAGTCATTTAAATGATTTGCAAACCATGGGAATGAGCGAGCGGGAACTCGCCCGCATACGTAGGCTGGTTTGTAATGAATACGCTTTTTCTACGGAAACACCAAATCAGTTGACAGGTCTTTATGGATACTACAACACTATTGCCCAAGCTGAATTGGCAGTAGCATATCCTCGGCATATTCAATCATTTAACACTCAAGAACTGCAAAAATTAGCTAAACAGTTGCTTTCACCTGATAATTATGCAGTTACTATACTTAAACCGGTTGCTGATTAGCATCCCCACTCGCAAACAACTAACCACCTACCAATAATTAATACCTAATAATTGTGAAACCTTGCCTATCTGCCTCTCCTGTTCACCGCACTGTATTGAATAACGGTATTGTAGTCATAGTGACAGAAAATCCTGCTGCGGATATTGTAGCGGCGCGGATGTTTGTCCGTGCTGGTAGTTGTTGCGAAAAGCGAGAGCAAGCGGGATTAGCCTATTTGGTCTCAGCAGTGATGACAAAGGGATGTGACGGACTTTCAACCTGGGAAGTTGCTGAAAAAGTAGAGTCTGTGGGAGCAAGCTTGAGTGCTGATGCGGCTACAGATTATTTTTTGTTGTCTTTGAAGACCGTAACATCAGATTTCTCTGATATCTTAGCATTGGCTGGGCGAATGTTGCGATCGCCTACATTTCCCCAATCCCAAGTAGAACTAGAAAAGCGTTTAGCACTGCAAAATATTCGCTCTCAAAAAGAACAGCCATTTACCATTGCCTTTAGCCAAATGCGCCAGGTAGTCTATCAAAACCATCCCTATGCTATGTCAGTCTTAGGAGATGAAACCACAATGAGCAGCTTATCACGTGCTGACTTAGTAGACTATCACCAAACATATTTCCGTCCCGATAATCTAGTTATTAGTATTGCAGGGCGAGTCACCTTAGCAGATGCTCTAACACTAGTAGAACAAGTATTTGGCGATTGGGAAGTTCCTGCACAGCAGATCCCATTACTTAACTTACCAGAAATTAACCCAGAACCCCAGCATCGACTACAGCCTTTAGAAACACAGCAATCCATAGTTATGTTGGGTTACTTGGGATCATCGGTAAGTTGTCCAGACTACCCCCCATTAAAATTGCTGTCTACTTACCTAGGTAATGGGCTTTCTAGTCGCTTGTTTGTGGAATTACGGGAAAAAAGGGGTTTAGCCTACGAAGTGTCGGCATTTTATCCCACAAGGTTGTATCCAGGCTCATTTGTAGTCTATATGGGTACAGCCGCAGAAAATACCAGCATTGCTCTGGAAGGACTACGTACAGAAGTAGATTTACTCTGTAAAACAGAAATATCAGAAAGTGACCTGCAAGCAGCTAAAAACAAAATTCTGGGGCAGTACGCTTTGGGTAAACAAACTAACGGACAAATTGCCCAAATCTATGGCTGGTATGAAACACTGGGTTTAGGTCTGGATTTTGATCAACAGTTTCAAGAATTAATTCTATCTGTGACTGTTCAGGATGCGATCGCTTCTGCATGTCAATATTTACAGCAACCTTATATATCTGTAGTTGGTCAAGAGACAGCAATTAAAACTGTATTTCCCAGTGCGGAGTATTAAGTATTACAATTGATTTTGTGTCACCTGTTTTTTGAACAGAAGGAAGTATAATATGACCGTCATAAGTTTCTGGGAATATAGTCCATGCAAGTGAGGCTGACAACAAGTATCTGGAACTACTTTGAGTCACTAAAAGCATTTCGTGGCTTGAACAAAAATAAGTTTTATTATTTACTTGTGTTTTCATGTACGTTGTTACTGTTTACCTCCGATACAGTCAGCGCAGTTGTGGTTACCCCAAAAATTGCTCAAGCAACAAATAGAGTTGTAATTAGCCGTCCTACCCTCAAGCTTGGTAGTCAAGGAGAACCAGTCACAGAACTACAGGCGGCTCTAAAACTTTTAGGCTTCTACTCAGGTGCAGTGGATGGTATTTACACAGAGGGGACAGCCGCCGCCGTTTCTCAATTCAAACGAGCAGTTGAATTGATTCCAGATGGCATTGTTGACTCTATTACTTGGCAAAGACTATTCCCCCTGGAGCCAATAGTTATACCAACAATCCCGGGAAATCAGCCCTCATCCAACTTGAGGCCAAATTTTCCCATTACCAACCAGATTCTACCCACCAGCACAGTTATTAATTCTACTCAGCCCATACCAGCCTCACCACCCCCAGGCGCAATACCTGGTGTTCAATATACCTCCCAAGGATTGCCAATTTTACGTCCAGGAATGCGTAATTCAGCAGTGAGACAGTTGCAAAAACAACTCAAACAGCTAGGTTTTTTCGCTGGCGATGTGGATGGAGATTTTGGCATAATGACGGCAGCAGCAGTAAAATCTGCACAACAACACTATGGTCTGGAGGCTGACGGTGTGGTAGGTGGTGCTACCTGGGAAGCACTATTACGAAGATAGTTAAATTCTAGGAAAAAGCAATGAGACATTTTTTGCTAACTTGGCTGGTTACTGCGGTGGCTTTGCTGATCACCGCTAATATTGTCCCGGGGTTATTCGTCAGGGATTTTGTCGCATCCCTGGTGGCTGTAGCGGTAATCGGATTAGTCAATGCTTTTATTCGACCAGTTTTAAACATTTTGGCGTTTCCTATTACCTTACTCACCTTTGGTTTGTTTACCTTTGTGATTAATGCCTTAACTCTTTGGCTAGCAAGTAACCTCACCCCCGGTTATGGTTTTGAAATTCAAGGTTTCTGGCCTGCTTTAGTCGGTTCGATTGTCTTAACTATTGTTTCTAGCTTAATTAGCTATTTTCTCAGGGTAATTTTGTAGTGTCTCCTATTTTCAAAGGGGTTTCCATTCGTCGATACGGCCAAGCTGGCTGTAAGAAGAAACCCCATAAAGAAGCTTTATGGAGCCTAGTTATTTTGCTATTTCTCTAGGAGGGTTGCAGCTAAAAGTTTTAAAGAGTATATTAGGAATCAAGAAAAGCCCTCCTAGAAGGACGTTGTTCTGTATCCCATTATTTCCGGTCAACGATCATTAGTCGCCACAGCTAGCGTTACTGACCCTGGTTCGGACTCTAACCGAAAAACTTGTTTAGGAACTAATAATCTAATTTCTAACTCTTCTTTTCTAGTCAAAGGTGGGGTAATATAAGAGGCTGCAAGAATAGCTGCAGCCTCAGCTACGCTCGAAGTTCCCACTGTTTTGGCGGCGATTTTGCTAGGGTGAGGGATAGATACAGTAGACAAAATATTGGACGGAAAGAGTTTTAAGGGAAAATTGCAAAGATGACACAGTTCTATTAAACCAACTTCTGAGGCTTTAGTATCGATGGTAGCAAGACCAGCAATGGTATTTTCCCGGAGTTGATTTTCTGCAAATACTTGTTTTATTGCTGTTGCTATCAAACGCCACGAACTACCCTTCTGACAACCAACTCCTACCCATAAATTGGGCAAATGTTGCTGTTGAATAATTGTGCCAATTATTGGGTCTATCTTCAGAGTGGAGGATGTCTGTAAAATATCCACGGGGATCAACTATAAAATTGGCAGACTGGATTATACCACGAAACGGATCTTTATAATACTGTTATTCATGATTAAATCTTATATATTTAGCCTATCTAGCACAGTAGGAAACGCGAAAGTAGAAACATTTTGCCTGTTATACTTTAGTGTTCCAAGTATTTCTGACTTTGTTAATAATTAACAAAGTCAGTTTTGTTAATTATTAATACTTCCTAGGAGAATAGATGCAGTTGCTACATTACCAAAGGAATAATAAGTCTATACTGCATCTGTTGCCGGTGATTTAAACAAAACTCTATTCTTGTGCGCCGGATTTTTCGAGACTCTGGGCTATATTCTGATACCCATTAAATTCCGCAATCATTAAAGCTGTATAACCGCCCCGGTTTTTCAGATTTATATCTGCCCCAGCTTGCAGTAGTATCTGTACAGCCTCTCCATATTCCCGAGCAACAGCCCACATCAATGCTGTTGCTCCTGCTAAGTCCTGAAAATTTACATTTGCACCTTTAGCCAGCAACAACTCCATTATTCCTGTGTAGTTATGTTCTGCTGCCTTAATTAAAGCTGTTTTGCTATCATTTCCTAGACTATTAGCATCAGCACCGTGGTCTAGTAACAGTTTTACTGTTTCCATATCTCCTTGGGATATTGCTAATATCAAAGGTATACCTAGACTTGTACTATTGATTTTTTGACTAGAACACAATAATATGTCAAGGATTTGGCTATGTCCTTGGAATGCGGCTACAAGTATTGGTGTATCACCCAGATGATTTCTGATTTGGGGGTCTGCACCTCGGTTTAGTAAGAGCTGCACCACATCAATGTAACCTTCTACAACGGCTAGGTGTAGGGGAGTTTCACCGTCTTGATCTTGATGATTAATTTCGGCACCTTGATCTAGTAAAGCAGATGCGATCGCAGTGTGTCCTGCTGCTACTGCTGCTGATAACGCAGTACCACCATGTTCATTTTCCTGATTCACATCAGATCCAGCTGCTAGCAATGCTTGCACAACTTCCAAATTTCCTAAGTCAGCGGCCATCATCAAAAGTGTCTCACCTTCTGGGTCTTGGATATTGACATATGCATCATTTTGTGTTAACAGTCTTGTTGCGGCTGTGTTAGAGGATCTAACAGCTAATTTTAAAGCAGTATCATGATCTTGGTCTGTGATATTTACCTCAGCGCCAGCAGCTAATAAGACCTGCATGATATTAACATCACCCTTAACTGTAGCTGCCATTAAAGCTGTACTACCATCTTCATTAATCGCATTGACATCAGCACCTCTAGAGAGCAAAAGCTGCACAATGTCCAGTTGATGACTACTAGCAGCGAACATCAAAGCCGTCAAACCATAGCGTTTTCTGCGTAGGTTAATATTTGCTCCAGCATCTAATAGCGATCGCACAATTTCGGTGTAACCTGAATTGGCAGCAAACATTAATGGTGTAGTACCATGGTCATCGCTAACGTCAACCTGAGCACCGGTAGCTAACAGCTGGCACAGATGCCTAATATCGCCACTTTTAGCCGACTTTAGCAGCAATACATCCTTATTTTCCATAATCAATATCACGCACCCCGGCAGTTTTTGTGAATCTAGTGCCCCAATTTAGTCTGAAATTGTTTAAGCACTTTGGCAAGAGGCAAACTGAAAAACAAGGCAATATATTTCACCCCTGGCAACTTGAAGTACAGAAAATAGAGTTATGCTAACTTTTATGAAGATTTAAGGATTGGGGGAGAACACCATGAATTTGGAACTGTCGCCGGAAGTGAAATATTGGCTAAACTTTTTCCACCCGCTAACCATGTGGGGGTTATTAGCACTATCCCTGTATGCTGCTTATCTGGGGCTACAAGTACAGCGTACCAGAAGCGCTCAAGGAGATGTAAAGAAAGAACTGATTAAAGGTAAATACAACATCAAACACTACCAAGTAGGGTCTGTACTCTTAGCTTTAATGGTAACAGGTGCTATTGGTGGCATGGCCGTTACCTACATCAATAACGGTAAGTTATTCGTAGGGCCGCATTTATTAGCCGGACTGGGAATGACAGGTCTAATTGCGTTATCAGCTGCTTTATCTCCTTTCATGCAAAAAGGAGCCAATTGGGCGCGTATAACTCACATTACCCTCAATTTCGGGCTTTTAGGGCTTTTTACATGGCAGGCCATTACTGGCGTGCAAATTGTCCAGAGAATTCTTAGTAATGCTTAGTCTTTAGCCGTTAGCCAATAGTATAACTATTGGCTAATGAGTTTGAAGTTATTGGCTGCGATGAGAATTACTAGGAAAGGGAATTCCTAGGGATTGATGAAAGTCTTCCTGGACTCTGCGAGTTAAGCGCCGGGAGACTTGACGGACAATTTGGTTAAGTAGGCGATCGCCTGTGGATTTGACTAAAGACTGGGGTAGGCGTTGAATAAATTTGGGGAAGTGAAGATTAACCATCAAATCTAATTCCCATTCCACTCGTGTAATCTCACTAAAACCATTATGTGAGTCATTATCAGTACTTTCTACCAACTGTAGCGATGCCTGATAGTCTACATCATAGCCAGGGGGATGGTAGTCAGGAACAGGAATTGTGCGAATCCTGTATATTCCCTGGTCTGGAGGTAAAAGTTCTAATCCAACTTTTGGCTCTACGTGATAACCAAAGGAGCCAAAGCGACCAATAATTAAAGCATAAGCATTTTCACTCAACGGTTCTACTTTCATTGGTTCAGCACAGCGGGAAAACCATGCACCATGAGCTTGCAGATACTCGGCAACTTTATGGGACGGGCTATTCATTTCCATTGAGTCGCTATAATGACCGAAAAACTTAGTAAATGTCCCGACAGTGGTTTGTGTAAGTGTATCCTCAGATTCTGTTAAACTTGACGCTACTGGCAGAACTGTTTCTTTTATATCCCAAGATTGATATTCGCCGTTTGTCGAAAGCATCAATGTGTTCCCCTATAAATTAGTCTTTGTCTACCAATTCAGAGTTCCCAAGTTACTGGTATGGTTTAGTATTACCATTGTGGCTGAAAACTCCAGAATCTGTCATAAACTTCATAAAATCACTAATATTAAAGAACTGAATTTAACATAATTAGTTTCCCAGGATTGTATTTTTGTGAACATTGCTGATTTAATTATTTGGTTTGAAGCATGGGCAAATCCGACTTGGTGTGAAAGTTGGGATAATTGCGGTTGGCAAATTGAGCCGGGGGTGTTAGATCAAAAAGCCCGTGTGTTGGTTTGTTTGACACCGACTTTGGCTGTAATGCAAGAAGCGATCGCTTTGAATGCTAATTTGATTTTTGCTCATCATCCTCTGATTTTTAGTCCTCCCAAGTCTTTATGTAGTGGTGAGGCCATAGCGGAAATAGCAAGATTGGCTTTTAGGTACAATATTGGTGTTTACAGTGCGCATACAAATTTTGATCAAGTACAAGATGGAACTGCCGATGTTTTAGCTCAAATTCTAGATTTGCACGAAGCCACTCCTATAGTAGCGACACAACCAGGATTAGGCTACGGGCGTGTTGGGTTACTCCGGCCATGTCTGACTTTACAGGAGTTACTCGCTACTATTCAAACTCGACTCGCTCCTCCTCATTTGATTTTCTCGCCCACTGCTGACTTACAACAAACTATTTACCGAGTCGCAGTATTAGGAGGTTCGGGGGCTAGTTTTATTTCGGCTGTAGTGAAAACTCATGCTCAAGTTTATCTGACTGCTGATTGTAAGTTCCATCAGTTCCAGGAAAGTCGCGATCGCAATCTCATTCTAATTGATGCGGGACATTATGCTACTGAACGCCCGGCGTGCGATCGCTTAGTGCAACGATTTCTCTCCTTAAATCTAGACTGGGTGCAATTAAGCCTCCAGGATGAGGACTTTCGTCAGTTTTTATAGTATTTCCGTCCATTATTGTTAGAGCAAATATCGGGTATGATGCACACCCACCTGGAAGTTTTCACAGCCTCAAATTAAAACTGTTTGCCAATTGTTGTAGAAAAGCATTAAGGTGGACAAGATAATGAGTTAAGATCAAATACATAGGGATAAATATAAAGCAAAGTTCCTGGATTTCCCACCAATGCCAACTACTACAAGTAAGCAAATCAAACAACCGCGTTCAACGCTTAATTTGGAGTATTTTTTCTTACATAACTCAAGAGATACTCACGAGAAAATATTAGCTTGGTTAGGAGAATTTAGGTATTGGAGAAAATTGCTATGGAGATCTGAATAGTTGGTGGCGAATTGTCAGAAAGTTCTCCCCTAATGCCGATGCGGCTAAAGGGATAAGGAGTGCAGCCGTCGCACCATTAAAGGTTATACCTTTATCAAGATAAGAACTATTAAGCATTTTTACATCGGTAGATTTTAGTAGGTTCTGTCAGACGGTAAAACCCAAATTTCACAGGTTTAACTACGTTGTTTAAAAAGGTAGAAGCAGTACATGCTACACCGCAAGATCTATCAACTGTGTTGCGACGGGCGCGAGGTATGTGTATTCTTGCGGGACCAGCAACGCTGGATTGAACGCGCCCGCATCCTCGATATAGAGGGGGACTTAGTGACTCTACGGTATGAAACAGACGAGGAAGACGAGGTTTGCGCCTGGGAGGAGATGGTTCGTTTAGAAAGCATTGGCTCTGTAAGCCAAAAGTTAGCCTCAGTACCACGCGGTAATATAGAGTTTCTGATGACAGAAGATTGTCCCGAATCAGAGCGTATCCATAAACATTCTCCCGAATCTAATCCTGAGTAGAGACGCAATGATTCTTCAATGTTACCAAGCGTGATGCCTAAACCCCCCGTTTTCCCAACGGGGGATATAAGCTAAAGGATGAATTTATTCATCCTTAACTATTTTATTTACTTGATACCCTTTAGCTTCGCAGTAGCGTACAAGCCTTTGTGCTTGACAGTCTAAATTGCTTTGATTTTCAGCACTAGATACTCTCGTATAAATCACAAGTCCTTCAAACGTTTTTTTGTACATCAACATAAATATTAGGCGTTTCTACACTGGTAGAATTTAGGAGGTTTTAGCCAAGGGTTCAAAAGCAGGACAATATCCCTCAAGGGTGACTTTGAAGTTATGTAACACAGATGCGGGATTCCAACACCTTTGTCCTCTTTGGTGTCGGCAAGTGCCACAACAATCCATATCACACCAAGCCTGGCGATCGCTATTTTGGTGCAGTACTTCTCTAGCAGACAATCCTCGCAATACTAGTTCTTCACCCTGCCAACGAGCTTCTATTAAACCAGTATCGGCAAACTGTTGCCAACGGGGATCATGTGTAATCGCATCGGGTAAGGTGACAGTAATGACTGTTCCTAATTCTGTAAGTTCCCCTTCATAATTGGTTTCTGGGGGTGCTGGTTGTAAAAATGTGTCTCCAATTGGCAGTTCTACAAAAGTGCCAGCAGATGGAGAATGGACATGATAACGGTTTTGTAGTTCTTCCAATCCAGTCAAATCTGCCAAGTATGTCGGCGAACCATGGACAAAAACAACGTGCTGGGGACGCAAATTATGAATTAGTTGAGTAGTCCCAGACCCGTCACTATGCTGGGCCAGAAGATAAGTTTCGTCCTTGGTGGGTGCTGAATATTTTGTATTAAGTTTTATATCAATCTTTTCTGGTAACAGAATCATCCAAGGGCCTGTTTCCCTTTGGCAGTATTGGTTTAAATTAGCTGTAGAGTCAGTCAGGACAATACAGGGAGACTTACCCACAGTAGCCCGATGTTCTGGCTGCAAACGCCGGACTCGGGGGCGCACTCGCTCATCCCAGAACAAGGGTTGATGGCGAGCAAAGTTCTGCACTGATGGAGGTAAGTGGGGCAGTATTTCCAGGTAAGCATCGCAACCATTAGCCACAGCACCATCCACCCAAATATCTATATTTCGTCCGGTGAAGTGATGATGAGAACGTAATAGCATCAACAATTCTTGGCCTAAACCTAAAGCCGGTGTGGGAAGAAGCACAGAATGACCATCGGCCATCGCCCGATTAATCCGCTCCGCCAATTGATTTTCCTGGTGGCGACGGTGGGGGTGACGGGATGTGCCATAAGTGCCTTCAATAATCAATACATTTAAGTCTAATCCCCGTAACTCTTCTAAACGCAAACCTTCGACCAGGCGTGAGTTTGATAAGAAATAATCCCCCGTATACAGTAGTTTATAAGAGCGATCCTTTGTTGTGTATGTGAGCAAAATTACTACTGCTCCCGGTAAGTGTCCGGCAGGAAATAATTCCACTACCAGACCTTCTTGGATTTCCACAGGCGATCGCAACGGTAAGGCATGACAGAACTGAGGAATTGTCTTGGTATCTTGGTCTAGCCAATTTAACGGTAGTAACTTGGTTGTTACCTCACTAGCATAGATAGGTAACAGAGGAAAAGTTTGATGTAAGTCTAGCAATCCTCGGGCGTGGTCTGGGTGGGCATGACTGACCAGCACTAAATCCGCTGGGATTGCCAACTTAGCTGAACAGGTGAGTAACGATGAAGTGTCCTCTAATCCACAATCTAGTAGAATCCGGTGTGGACCCATTCGTACTAATAAACAAACACCCTCATCATGATGCTGGACACTATAGGGCAAACAGTCTAAATCGTTAGCCTTCTCCTGAGCATCAACGCGAGAGGATACCCACAGATTATCCCTCATGGTCTCCTGCCCTCTGACCTCATATTTGGGTTTGCCACTCCCCCGATCCCTAGCCTGCATGGTTTATCCATAGAGGAAGGGTAGCCCAACTGACCCGCTCATTTTGCCTTTAGAGATTATTCTTAATGTGCAGAGCCATTACCATGATAGTTGTCCGAATCATAAAATCCATTCTTAGTGCCAAAGAAGAGGCACGCAAAAGTGAATATAACTGTCAATCCCACTAAAATCAGCTTCACATCCATTTGTTTGCTGTTCCTCACTCAAGACTTTTTTATGGTAATAGAATGCTTGGGAAATCCGGCTGAATCACCAGAAAATCTTTACTATGCTTTCAGGGATTGATCCATAAGTAAATTTAGTACAATCACTGAGATTATATAACTTTTTTTGCCACTTGCCCATCCATATCATCAGCCAGACATCCAGAGTCCATACATTTTCACAACATTGCACTAACCGCTATTTTCTTAGCTTCGTTGTAGAAGTTGAACCCAATATTACTGTTGCCAAAAACCAAAGCATAGGTATTGATTTGGGTCTGAAGACTTTTGCTACAATGAGCGATGGAGAAAAAGTTTTATAATCATGACTTATCAAACATCCTCTAAGAACATAGAAATGGTCGGCATGGGGCATTGGCACGACCTAAAACAGACAGGGAGTGACTGTAAGACTGTTTCGCCAGCGAGTTACTGTGAACTGTCAATAATCACCGACCTTCAAGGTCGGTGAGTATGTCAAAAAAAATAAAAATTCATCAATAATATGTCTAATATAGTTGTTCAAATGTTGACCATTGGTTTAGTTGCCGGTTTAACTGGTGGTATGTTTGGTCTGGGGGGTGGTGCAATTATGGTACCAGCTATGGTGTTATTGGTTGGTCTAGATCAGAAATTTGCCACTGGTACTTCTATTGCTGCTCAAATTTTGCCCATTGGCATTTTAGGGGCAATAGTGTACTATCGCAACGGCAACATGAATCTTAAATATGCTGCAATTGTCGCCATTGGACTCATAGTTGGTAATTTATTTGGAGCATTATTTGCTAATCAGCCATTTATTAGCGGTGAGCTCATCAAGAAGTTATATGGGATTTTTTTACTCCTCCTTGCTATCAGATATTTAGTGGGAACTTAGCAATCATGAATACTCATTGACACTCCCACAGCTAAAACCGATGGGATTCTTATTTCATCCAGTCCACTTACCATAGTTGGTTACCCATCCATACCAGAGGTGGTTTTGTCCGCAAGCTTTTTGCTCCTTCTGTGAACCCAGATACCCTGTGTCCTGCCGTACTGTTTCAAGCAATAAAACTTTGGTTTTCTGGTACTTGGCGCTCGGAGATTTTACCTACACAAGCATGATGCGTGTAGAACCCAATATCTTGATTTTTCAAGGTGCTATGCCTCTGCTATCTGGGTTTTTTAAGTGGTTGAATACCTTCACCACTATAATTAAAATACCACAAAAGCCAGTATCTTAATTATGCCTAAACCTGAAATTTTTATAACTTTTCGTTTAACGCAAGAGGAAAAGGAATTGCTTAAAGAATATTGCGAGCAAGAAGGTAGAACTCAAACAGACATTTTACGCGAACTGGTTAGAGGTCTGAGACGGCGGCTAAAGTCGCCACCCACTCATCCCGCCCCTTAGGGAGGCAACAGACTGAAAATTTCTGGGATTTTCAGGCTGTTGCTGGTGGGCTTTGGTGCTTTTATTGTAACGAGTAGGGTTTGAAACTGACTCAGGAATGAGCAATACTCCGCTGCGCTAAAGCAGCTATTTATTGCGCTCCTTGAGTGGGGAAAGCACCAGTTCGCACGGCTAAGTTGATATTTTGCCCATTGCGCCGCAATCCTAAGCGCACATCTCCCCCAACTTGAGCATTTTCCACTGCTTTCTGGATACTGCTGGCTTGTGTGACTGATTTACCGTTGAGTTGTTGGATGACATCCCCTGCACGTAAGCCGGCTTTAGCAGCAGGTGAGTTAGGCATGACGCGCATAATTAATACACCTTTATCTTCATTTACCATCACACCGCTATTGGGGTCTGAGTTTAGGCGTTCTTTGATTTGAGGTGTTAAGTCTACCATCTGAATTCCTAGATAAGGATGCTCTACCTTACCTGCGCTAATTAGTTGCTTTGCAATCCTTTGGGCTGTGTTAATGGGAATGGCAAAACCTAGTCCTTGAGCTCTTTGGATAATGGCTGTGTTCATCCCAATTACCTGACCGCGGGCATTTAACAACGGTCCACCGGAGTTACCAGGATTAATGGCTGCATCGGTTTGAATAAATTCTACTCGCTTATCAGGTGCGCCAATTTGATTACTGCTGCGACCGGTGGCGCTAATGATGCCTGTGGTGACGGTATTATCTAATCCTAAGGGATTGCCAATGGCGATCGCCCATTCGCCCGGTTGCAGTTGCTCTGAGTTTCCCACTTCTACGGTCGGCAGATTGTTAGACTGAATTTTGACAACAGCGACATCTGTTAGTTCATCCCTTCCCAAAACTTTACCTTCAAAGCTCCGCCCATCCTTAAGTATAACTCTCACCTTATCCGCACCAGCTACCACATGAGCATTGGTGAGAATACTACCATCTTTACTGATGAGAAAACCGGAACCAGTACCTCGCTCTACGCGGTTTTGTTGTTCTGGTAGTTGAGAACCGAAGAATTGGCGGAAAAATGGATCGTTAAATGCGGCTGGTAGGCGGTTGGCGACTGTTCGAGATGCTTCAATTCTCACTACAGCAGGCCCTACCTTCTGCACTACCTGGGTAATGAAGTTGGAACCCGCCGCAGTTGGTGATGGGATGGCAGCATTGACTCGACTTACTGCTAGGTTTGATGTCGTCTCAGATATTTGCTGAGGGTTTCCAGCTACATAACCACCGGCGAATGTCATCCCTGATCCCAGTAGCACCAATGATAAAGAAGTAACTACCTTTTTCCATGGCACTTGATTTTGGTACTTGGTATGAGTTGGTTCGGCTGAAATGATATTTAACGGATAATCTTCATCATGTACTTGCTTATTCATGGCTGGCTGTCAAAATATTCGGATGTATTACTAATAATGTAGATATTATTTTTGAGGCTTTTGTTGCAAAGGTTTTACTTAATTGCGAATATTAGTCACCTATACAAATTTGACTTTTCCCCCGGTTGAAACCTAGGGGATTCTAAACTGATGTTGCTACGCCGGATAAAATCCTAGCTCGCAAAGTTTAGGATATAATTTATTTAAGCAGAGAATTACCGGAACTGAAAAAACTACCTCCTTTGTAGACACCGACCTATTTTGTAGCGTCAATAGGTCAAGTCAGTACGGAGGTAGTTAAAAACTATATTGAAAGTCAGGGGGGAAAATAAGAAACACCCCGGGTTAAAACCCGTCGTTTCGGGTTTCATCCTCTCGTTAAAGGGTAGGGGTGATCAGGTCGGGTTATTTTGACAGGGATACCATGCTGGGCTTAGGTGTTGATTAATCACCTTTAACCAGACAACGCACGGACTGCTCTATATTTTCTTGTTTAATTAATGGTTCTCCTACTATAACCGCATGTGTACCAGCCTCAGCCATCAAACATAAATCAGCCTTTGTATATAGTCCAGACTCGCTGACAACTATTACACCTAAGTTTTGTAATTGCGATCGCCTAGCTGCTAGCAGTTGTTGCGTAATACTCAAATCAATGGTAAAATCTTCTAGACTTTGGTTATTAATTACAACTAGACGGATGTCATCCAGTTTTAGTACTCGGTCTAGTTCATTCAAGTTATGAACTTCTACTAAAGCATTCATCCCTAAATAGTGAATTACTCTGAGAAAGTCTTGCAATTCCCGATCTGTGAGAATAGCTGCTATTAGGAGTACAGCGTCTGCTCCTGCCGCTCGTGCTAGATAAATTTGGCACGGGTCAATCATAAAATCTTTGCACAACAAAGGCAATGCTACCCTCTGGCGGATAGCACGCAAATTTTCCCAACTACCACGAAAGAATGCAGTTTCAGTTAACACTGATATACAAGCTGCACCACCTCGCTCATAAGCTTTGGCGATCGCTATGGGATCAAAATCTGTGCGAATATTACCATACAATGGTGATGCTTTCTGGATTTCTGCAATTAGTCCAGGTTTGTCAGGATTTTGTTGTAAAGCAGTCAAGAAATCTCGCACCGTTGGCGCAGCCGTTAACTGGCGTTGCAAAGAAGCCAACGACATCTGTTGGTGCATTTGCGCTACTTCTTGCTTTTTATGCCACACAATCTCTCTGAGAATCGGTTGCAGACGGCTATTAACAGTAGTCACTGGGTAAATCATTAGGTACTATGTATCTGGAGATAGGGTGACTCAGAAAATATCAAGTTAGAAATCTACTTCCTACTGTTTTCAGAGTCGAATCAAGTTTGACTTAATGTCGAAAACCTCTTTCTTCTCAGTGTCTTTCGAGTTAGATTTTTCAGCTAGACAATTATTTTTTAGTAGTCGAATGTAGGTGCGGTAAGGGATGTAGTCTATGGGATTGTAACCAGAAAACCGCAAAATTAATACACAGGCCCATGAATACTTTCCAGCAATAATTGCTTTGATAATTTGTTCAATTTGTTCTGTGTTAATTTTCTTGGTGGTTTGGCTGTGACAATTATTATTTATTTGATGCATACCTTTCCCTCTTAGTTAATTTGGAGTCCTATCATCTAGATACACATTTGATTGATGATGTCAAGTGAAATCTAAAATCGCGGCGCTGAAGTACTGAGAGCATTCATGGTAGTTTGATCTAATGTCTTGAAGTTAGAGCAGTTTTTACTATCTCTATAAAAACGTTGATATCACACAAGGATGATATGTCAAAAGCATTAACTTTAAGGGGTGAAAAATAGGGGTGGATTTAACTAGTGAGCATTTTTATATGTCTCATAGTTATCTAGTTAAACTATCCCCTACAGATAAACCGTGTTGCAGAAGCAGCTTCTGTATTAAGCGTACTCAATTTCTAGCCATAGATATATGAACAATTTTTAGATAGACTTATCTCTTCTTTCGCTTTTGTGATTGAGTGGTCTGCTTAATTATTATCCTTAGGGTTGAAATGATATCCCAAGCTGAAAAATTCTATGCCCTGGGTTTTACTCAAACAGTAAGATAATATCAAGGTTGTTTATTTGGGTATTTTATGATATAATTTACAACCTTATAATCATCTGTTATCTGATGGCATAAGATAAAGTATCATATGTTGCTGTCGGTCAATACATTCACTCCTGGGAAAGTTGAATTTATTTTGCTTTTCATGATTAACAACTTTAGTAAGAGAATTATTTGTTACTCAACATTTATGTAAAAAAATCTTTCGTGATTATCTAAACATAAAATCTTTACAATTTTTATAACCTTGGATAGATATTCTGAGAAGACCCCCATAAATGTAAAATTGAAGTGTATCTGATGACAGATGAATGAGAAGATTATTTTATATTTCAATATTTCTATGGTTAGATATATCCACCCGGAAAATAACGAAAATTCAATTTATAAATAGCTTAACCATCTATTGCAAATCAAATAGGATTGCTATAGATATATTTTCCCCATGACAGCTTGATCATAAAAGTAATTGATTATGATAAATTACTCAAATACATTTTTTATGTCAAGAATTACTTATGAAGAATAAATGGTTTACAAAAATAAACTTTAATAAACTTTTATTTCTATACTCTATAAGTAATAAATATATTTTTTATATTTTAGCAATGTAAAATATAATGATAAATATCCTTGTATCGAATTGCCTTACACCCAAGGTTAATCATGAGCTTTGAAAAAATTCTCTGATCAAGGTGTTAATAGTTTGATTAGCAATTGAGAAAAAATAGCAAATACAAACATGATGAATAGATATGGAAAGCACTATGGACGAACCTGATATATGTACATTCAAATCACAAGTTTATTTTCTGTGCAAATGTCGTAATCTAGCTAAATTAATCCAATTTTCTCCCTGGAAATTCCGAGATTTTTGACCCCATAATTCCCTTGGTTCTAAATTGGGGGGTATGTCAACTACATAGATGAGCATCAAACTTGGAAGTTTAATTGCAGCTTTGGCTATTCAGAGAACTGATAAGGTAGTAGGGGGAGTATGTACAACTCGACTGACAAATTAAACAAAACTCAGGAGCATTTAGGAAAAGAAGTCACTGAACTCAAGAAAAAGGAGGAGCACCTGCAACAATCCCTTCTTCTACTGCGTTCTACTCTAGAATCGACTGCTCATGGTATTGTTGCAGTCAGTCTCAAAGGAGAGATTGTCAGCTTTAATCAGAAATTTGTGGAAATGTGGCAAATACCCAACTCTCTGATCAAGTCCCAGAAATATGTTCAGTATCAAGCTTTTTTTGAGAACCAATTGAAAGACCCAGAAGCCTATTACCAGATTATAGGTCAGGTATGCAGTCAATATGACCTGGAAACCTACGGTATGTTGGAGTTAAAAGATGGGAGGGTTTTGGCTCAATATTCTCAGCCTCAGTGGCTGGAGGGTAAAATTATTGGTAGAGTATGGAGCATTTGGGATGTGACGGAATCGCAGCGGAAACCAGAATTCCCGCGGTTAAATACAGAATCAGACCGGAGTCAGACTTTAGAACAAATAAAACAACTAACTCAACTGCAAGGGGATTTCATCTCTAGGTTATGCCATCAATTCCGCACTCCCTTAAATATTGTTTTATTCTCTAATAGCTTGCTCAAAAGGTATATGAGCGACTGGAATGAAGAGAAAATACAACCATTACTTGATCATGTTCAAACAGGTGTAGAACAGATTACCAAGATTTTAGATGATGTCTTGTTATTGGCGAAGGTACAAACAGCTAAACTTAACCATGATACCAAACCATTGAATTTAGTTGATTTCTGTAATCAGTTAATTGCGCAAATGCAGACAAGTGGTAGCCATAAACGCATAAATTTACTACCCCAAGGAGGTTATTTAACAGCCTGTATAGATAAAAAACTGATCGAGCCGATGATCATGAACTTGCTGGATAATGCTATGAAATATTCTCCTAGTGATAGCGTGGTTGAACTTAAACTATTCTGTCAGCATGGGAACGTAGTGTTCGAGGTGAAAGATAGGGGTATTGGTATTCCACTTGCAGATAGACAGCGATTATTTGAGCCATTTTATCGCGGTAGCAATATTCATCAGCCAGGTACTGGGCTAGGATTATTTATTGTCAAAACCCTTGTGGACTTACACAGGGGTAATATTGTTGTGGAAAGTGAAGTTGATGTCAGTACAACATTTAAGATCATGTTACCAGTAGTAACATCCCAGTTATGAGTTTAGTAGACAGTTTGCTGATTGTTCCTTGCTACAAATCCTATTAATAGAGAAATGACACAGGAATCTACGAAAACAATTCTCATAATTGAAGATGATGCTACTACCCGTAATCTTTATTTAATGGGTCTTGAGGCGATCGGTTTTAATACTATAGGTGCTGAAAATGGTTTGGTTGGTATTGAAAAAACACAAACCCATTTTCCTGATTTGGTGGTTTGCGATATTGTGATGCCGGGTATGGATGGTTATAGCGTTCTTTATACCATGCGTCAAGATCCTGTGACTGCGATTATTCCGTTTATTTTTCTGACTGGTAGCGACAATAAGACAGATGTTCGTAAGGGTATGGAGTTGGGAGCTGATGACTATATTACTAAACCTTCTACTTTAGAAGAATTACACAAAGCGATCGCTATCAGATTAGAAAAGCAATCTCTTTTGCGTTGCTGGTATGCAACTGAATCTCAGCAAATGCCAGAATCGGTAGGCGATAATACAAACCGACCTGTCAAATCTAACTCAATTTTTCCAGCCGTTCCCCATCTCAAAGAAGTTTTCGACTATATTGAAGCTAACTATCATCGAGGGATTACCTTATCTAACGTAGCTGATGCCGTTGGTTACTCAGCAGCATACTTAACCACTACAGTGGCGAAAAGAACAGGTGAAACTGTTAATGGCTGGATTGTCAAACGCCGCATGGCCGCGGCCCGTCCTTTATTGACGGATACTGATCAGACAATAGAGCAGATTGCTACAGCACTAGGCTACCAAAATGCTTGTCATTTCTCCCGGCAATTTCGCCAGCATCATGGTGTATCGCCCAAAAATTGGAGAAATCAGAACCAGGTTTCTCAAATTCCTAGTAGTGATAAAATGCTTGGTATTGACCCTGATTACCAAAAATATGCAGCTTTGGGTCTAGGTTAACTGTTTTTGGGTTTTGTCAACTGCTGTAACAATAATTGCATTGCCAACGCCAGCAAACCAATTGCAACTATGGCAAATATCCCAGATCCCAAGGCAACTACACCGACGACTAAAGTACGGACAGCAGAGCCAATATTTACCACCATGGGGTTATCCGAATGGATAGGTTTAGTGGCGAAAGTTGTCGCTATGGATATCATTAGCGAATACATAGCATATCCGAGTCCTCCAGAAAACACCGCTCCTGTGATGCAACGTAAAGGAGTTGGTGGAACCTGATTTTCAGCTTCTGCTTGTGTTACTTTTGGGTCACTCATATGTTCTTCGTGTCTTACTATCTTGGTGGTAAATTTCTACTTCACTCAACCCATTGATGATGTCACCTGAATGCCATGTATCACAGTCTGAGTCACAAATAATTCTAAGTCCTCATCGGGAACTGCAGCCCTTATCTGTAGCTTAACTGCTTGTGCTTGTTCTTCAGACTCCACTAGGGCAAAAACTGTGGGGCCAGAACCAGACATCATGGTTGCTAAAACGCCTTGTTGGGCGGAAAATAGTTCTCGCAGTTGTGACACTTGAGGATAAGCTGGTAAAACTACACGTTCTAAGTCATTGTGTAGTTTTTGGGCAATTTCTCCTATATCTTTATTCAGGATACCTTTAACTATTGGTGCCGAATGCACTGCAGCCGCCCGTGCTGCTAAATTTTCAGTGTCTCTGAGATAAGAACTACCAAATTCTTGGCGATAGGTTTTGTATGCCCAGGCTGTAGAAACTTCTAAGCTGCGATATTTGGCTAATACTATATATATAGTATCCAAGTTTGGTAAGGGAGAAAGTTGCTCGCCTCTACCTGTGGCGATCACTGTTCCCCCCGCAACGCAAAACGGGACATCTGAACCAAGAGTAGCACCCAGTTCTTCTAATTCTGATTTTGTTAGTCCCAGGTTCCACAGTAAATCTATCCCCACTAACACGGCTGCAGCATTTGTGGAACCTCCGGCCAATCCAGCAGCTACGGGAATATGCTTGTTAATCGTAATTTCTACGCCTCCGTATTCAGCTAAGGCTTGAGGAAATTGCGTCGCCATGAGTTCGGCTGCTCGGTAGGCTAGGTTACTTTGATCTGTAGGTACTTGTGGGTGGTTGCAATTGACTCTAATCATTTGATTGCTAAGGGACTGTACATTTATTTCGTCTGCCAGTCCGATACTTTGGAGTATCATCGCTAACTCATGATAGCCGTCAGTCCGGTCGCTGATGATTTCCAGATACAAGTTGATTTTGGCGGGAGCAATTAGAGTGTATGAACGCATTTTGACTGCTCAATTTTAGTTATTCAATACCATATCTTTGTGACGAGCCACGCTGAACTTGTTTGTTTGTGTCCTTGATGTTCTCTGTCTTTGCTTACACAGAACTGGTAGCATTTGTCAATAAGTTGGCTAAAGTTACCCACTGCTGAACACTCAGGTCTTCGGCTCGAACTTGGGGATTTATTTCTAATTGTTCCAGTAAGTGGCTCAGTCGATCGCGTTCTACAATGGATTGCAAATTATTTCTTAACATTTTGCGTTTGGCACCAAATCCGAGTTTTACTAGAGTTTCTAATTTGTGGGGGTCAATTGCTGGGGTTTCTATCTGTCTGGGACTCAACCGCACTACTGCTGAGTCTACTTTTGGTGGTGGGTAAAATGCACCCGCGGGAACGGTACAAATGAATTCACAATCAGCTAAATACTGCACCCGCACACTTAAGGCTCCAAAGGTTCTAGAACCAGGTTTAGCATACAATCTTTCTGCTACTTCCTTTTGTACGAGTAGCACTATGGAATCATAAGGTTCTGGGTTGGGGTGGGCTATAGTACCTAGCAACTTCTCGATGATTGGCCCTGTGATGTTGTAGGGAATATTGGCTACTACTTTATTAGGGTTGTGAAAATTGGTGAATGATGCTAAATGGGATGGTAGGTCTAAGATCAGAAAGTCCCCTTGCAATAGTAAAAAGTTGTCCTTTTTCCCCAGTTGCTTGGCTAGCTGTTTGCACAGGTCAAAGTCTATTTCTACTGCTATGAGAGATTGCACGTGGGGTAGTAAACGACGAGTGAGAATACCGGTACCCGGTCCTATTTCTAAGATGCGATCGCTCTGACGACATTCTGCTGCTTTAATAATTGCATCCAGAGCCTTTTCACTTTTGAGCCAATGTTGGGCAAAGGACTTACGCGGTCTAATCATTAATTTTCCTGACTATATCTGGTTTTGATATTTTTTTTTATTGTAGATACCTAAATTATCATGTTAGACACACCTCCACCCGAATCCTCAAGGTGAGATATGTTGAGACTCTCTGGGGGCTGATGAATTATTTTTGCACAACAAAAAACCCTGGTGAAACTAACCAGGGTGAGAAGGAGAAGTCGAATTGACGATGAGAGATACCGATACGAAAATCAAAAAATCTTAGCTAACGCCCAAGGAAACTAAAATTAAGGTAGCGACAATTAATGTAGCAAATGCAGCTTGGACAGTATATTGACGTTGCTGCTCTTGGCTGGGGTAGGTGGCGCAGTATATTTGGGGTTCTTTGGCATAGTTATTGAGAATACCTTTTTCATTAATAGTTGTGTACATAGTTTTTTGTGTTTGTTACTTTATGTAACCTAATTTAACAATATTATTACAATTTGTCAAGTATGGTTGACAAATAAGATTATATTTGGATTTAGAGTTATGCTGCTCAGTTGGTGCGAACTGACAAGTCAGCCCAAGGGCGATCGCTGTAAAAGTCCGTCTCTTTAGTGTTGGGTTCCCCTATTCTTGGGGAACCATTAGGCAGGTCCCCTGACAGATGATCAGCAAAAGGGTCTAAAGGAAATAGGAAGAATATATATAGTTGGGTTCATGGATTAACCGCTGATATATATGGAATAACTAGCGTTGCTGATTAAAATCGGGATGATTGGGGTTAGCGAATTGGTCTGAAATGCTCCCCTAGAGGAATATCCGAGAAAAAACCAGGTTGTTTTGACATTTCACATTCCGATAGAGCAACATTGAAAAACTCAGATCCTGCAGAATGCCCTCGGAGCAAGGGAAAGAAGCCGGAGTATGTCACCTAAAAAAAAGTTTGTCAAACCCCTTGACGAAACCAGATAGAATAGATATATTAAATAAGTGCCAAGGCGAGAGCCGAAGACACCTGAACCGAGAAAACAAAATACTTTGAAAGTTAAAGAATAACCAATCCTCGTCAAGAAGATTTAGTTTGGGTAGAGAAACCCAAGGTTAATCAAAAATTATAACAGGAATCCGCAATAAGAAGTTATTCGGAGGCCAAACTCTAAGCAAAATAAAACGGAGAGTTTGATCCTGGCTCAGGATGAACGCTGGCGGTATGCTTAACACATGCAAGTCGAACGGTCTCTTCGGAGATAGTGGCGGACGGGTGAGTAACGCGTGAGAATCTAGCTTCAGGTCGGGGACAACCACTGG